>JAPLHL010000316.1 GCA_026389655.1 Chloroflexota bacterium | reverse complement strand
CTGATCGCAGCTAACAGCGTACCTGTGCGCGTCTGGGCCAATAAAAAGGAAAAGTCTGACCTTCTTCAGCAAAAGCAAAAAGAGAAAACGGGAAATGCAGCCGGCTATATTGAATTCACATACGATCCTGATTATGCTGCCGGCCGATGCGATGTAGCAATATTCGCCGTTCCTGCGCAGTCGCTCAGACGCACAGCCAGGATATTTTCCGAAAAGCTGGATGGTTCAGCAGTGCTGGTCAGTGCGGCCAAGGGTCTTGAGGCTGACACCGGCAAGCGTATGACGGAGATACTGGCCGAGGAGGTCCATCCGGACAGCGATACAAGGCTGGTCGTAGTATCAGGCCCCAATCTCTCCAGGGAAATTAACATGGGGCTGCCGGCGGTGACCGTGGTTGCCTCGACCGGCAAGAAATCCGCCGGACGGGTCAAGGATTTATTCTGTTCCGATAGCTTTTCAGCTTACACCAGCAGCGATGTGAAAGGCGTGGAGATTTGCGGTGCGCTGAAAAATGTTATTGCGCTCGGTGCAGGGATGGTGGATGGTCTGCAGTTGGGAAGCAACGCCAAGGCTGCCCTGGTAACAGTCGGATGGCAGGAAGTCACCAGGCTGGGCAAGGAACTCGGAGCGGAAGAGTGTACATTCTACGGTTTTGCGGGATTGGGGGATCTTGTTACCACTTGCATAAGCCCGCTCAGCCGGAACTATCACGTTGGGTATGAACTTGCCGGCGGAAAGACGCTGGCAGAGGTACTGTCGGAGATGTCGAATGTGGTAGAAGGGGTAGATACAGCCTCTGCAACTAATTTACTGTGTAACAAGACCGGGCTGGATTTACCGCTAATGCAGGCTATTTACAGGGTACTGTCTGGACAAATGGCTGTGGGCGGGATTCCCAGGTATTTCCTCAACGGTCATAAACCCTACTGAATCCACTCTAGCTTACATACTGCAGCAGGTCGTCGTCCGGGTGGGCATACTCTTCAACTTTAGGTAGCGTATTCGCCAGTTCTTCCAGCAGTTGCCTCTGCCGCTGGTCCAGCCTGTCAGGTGTAAGTATTTTCACTACTATAAGCTGATCGCCCCTGGCCTTCGAGTTGATCTTCTGGAACCCTTTATCCTTGATGTGGAAGACTTTGCCGTGCTGGGTACCCGCAGGGACCTTGAGGGTATGTTTCCCGTCCATGGTAGGCACTTCAATTGTAGCGCCGAGTGCAGCCTGTGCAACATTAAGCTGAAGGACCATTACAATATCAGAGTATCTGCGGACAAAGAACTTATGCGGTTTGATCTCGAACCTGATGTAAAGGTCGCCCGGTGAACCTCCATAATGGCCGGCTTCACCTTCGTGCTGCATACGCATCTGGCTTTCGCTATCTACGCCGGGTGGAATCTTCACCGTGAGCTTACGCTTCACGCGCTCCCTGCCCTGTCCTTTGCAGTGTGTGCAGGGTGTAGTGATAATTGTGCCCTGACCGTTGCATACAGAGCAGGTGGAAGTCTGGACGAAACGGCCGAAGATGCTCTGTTGTGTACGGCGTAACTGTCCGCTGCCGTTACACTCGGGGCACTTATCGGGGTTGGTGCCGGGTCGGCTGCCAATGCCTTTACAGACAGAGCAAAGCTCAATCCTTGTTGCCTCGATCTCCCTGGTTATGCCGGAATAGCACTCTTCAAAAGACAGGGTTACCTTGGCGACGATATCGGAACCCTTGTGGGGGGAACGTTTTTGTGCCGTCGAGGCTGCTCCACCGAAAAATGCCTCGAAGATATCTCCCAGGCCGCCGAATTCGAAAGTCTCGAAACCGCCGCCCATATTTTCTCCGCCGTTTCCCGGTTTGCTGCCGTAGCGGTCATAATATGCTCTTTTCTGAGGATCTGACAGTACTTCGTAAGCTTCGTTGATCTCCTTAAACCTGTCCCCTGCTCCGGCAGTGCCGTTGCGGTCGGGATGATACTCCATGGCAAGCTTACGGAAAGCCTTTTTTACCTGTTCGTCAGTGGCATTCCTCGGCAGGCCGAGTATGCCGTAGTAGTCATTTGTTGTAGCCATAAACGAAAAACCTCAATTAATCAGTATATATGAATAAATCTTATGCAATCAAATATTGAATATGGCCCTGCGCGAAAGACGGATTAAAATGCCTGCAGAGCCGGCAGCGGCATTTGGCAGATTTTAGACGTAAGATGTATTATGATTCAGTTATGATGGACGAGTTAAAGAAGGCGCTGGCAGGACGTAAGAAACTCGTGATCACTGACAGCAGGTTAAAGCCCTCAGCCGTACTATTACCGATTTTCAGGAAAGGCGGCAAGTGTCATATCCTGTTCACGAAGAGGACCGACTACCTGGCTAACCATAAGGGACAAATATCGTTCCCGGGAGGTGGCCGTCATGACGATGATAAATCTCTGATGGAAACAGCTCTACGGGAGAGTTGGGAGGAGATAGGGCTCAGACAATCGGATGTTGAGATCATTGGTGAGCTGGACGATGCTGCTACCACGACATCATTATTCTGCATAACTCCCTTTGTAGGAATAATTCCTTATCCTTACGATTTCAAAAGAGATACGTTTGAGGTTGAAGAGATCTTCGATGTAGCGCTTGAGGGCTTGATGAAGGCGGAGAAAAAAGAAGAGACCGTTGAATTTGGTGGTGTGCAGATTAAAGTGCTTAGCTACGAAGTAGATGGACGTGTTATCTGGGGGGCTACAGCCTGGATACTGACAGAGCTCCTGTCCATCTTGCGCAACGTTAGTGGAGCCCGCTGCAACAGTTAGCTTTTAACCTCTTTAGTTTCCTTAGCTTCGAGCTTCTTAGGCTTGGCTTCATTGCTCAATATTAAATATATAAAGTCTAATAAAATATGTCAAATCATATAATTAAATGTGTTAGAATATATTATGTCAATGTTGACATATCCTGCTGATTAATTTATAATCCTGACCAGGGTGAAAAATGGCTGGAAAAGATTATTACAACGTACTCGGCGTGCCCCGGAATGCAGTGGACAAGGATATCAAAGCCATGTATCGCAAGATGGCCCGCAAATATCATCCGGATGTTAACCCGGGCGATAAGACAGCTGAAGCCAGGTTTAAGGAAATTAACGAGGCTTTCGAGGTCTTGTCCGATCCGGACAAGCGGAAGAAGTACGACCAGTACGGCTCCGATTTCGATAATGCTGAGGCTTTTGCCCGGGCGCAACAGCAGGCCCGCCAGCAACAGCAATATCGTACCTATAACCGTGGTGGTGGCGGTGGACAGCCGTTTACAACCTACGAAACCTCTGACATGGGCGATCTTAACGAGGTTTTTGAGAGCCTTTTTAAGGGTGGCTTTGGTAGTGCAGGTACCCGGACCGGGGGTAGGAGAGCACCGCGTCGCGGTCAGGACCTTGAGCATGGCATCGAGCTTACCCTGGAGGAAGCTTTTAATGGCACGAAACGTGTGCTTGAACTGCAATCTGAGCAAGTATGCCCGGTATGCCAGGGTGTGGGCAGGATCAAGAGCAGCGCCTGCTCTCAGTGCGGTGGCGCAGGAAGGATTGTGAAGCCCAGGCGGCTTGAGGTTAAAATACCGGTGGGGGTG
Organism: Chloroflexota bacterium; assembly: GCA_026389655.1. GTDB lineage: Bacteria > Chloroflexota > Dehalococcoidia > GIF9 > UBA5629 > JAFGLP01. The sequence continues at coordinate 6,521 of JAPLHL010000316.1, read as the reverse complement.
AAAGACGGGTCGAAGGTGCGGGTGGCTGGTGAAGGGAACGCGGGTGTGGGTGGTCCTAACGGAGACCTTTATTTGATAGTTAAAATCGTTCCTCACCCTATGTTTAAACGTGAGGGTGATGATTTATCTGTTGATGTACCGGTATCGCTGCTGACGGCCGTATTGGGAGGTGAAGTGCAGGTACCTACTCTAAAGGGGAGCAAGCTGGCGCTAAGGATACCGCCTGGAACTCAGAATGGCAAGGTCTTCAAACTTGGCAGACAGGGTATGCCGCGATTGAATAGTACTACCCAGGGCGACATGCTGGCCAGGGTTATGGTAGTGCTGCCGACCAATCTTACTGAAAAAGAGCGGAATTTATTTGAGCAATTCCGGGCTTTAAGGCCGGAATAATATTGAAGTTGAAACTATGAGGTGATAAGATAAAATGCCTCAAGAAGTATATGAGCCAAAATATGTAATAAGCATCGCTGCCAGGATACTGGGCTGCGAGATACATACGCTTCGATATTATGAGAAGCTTGGGGTGGTAAAACCCTACCGCTCCGGCGGTAATATCCGCTACTACTCAGAGGCCGATATAGACCAGTTGCGCCATGTCAAAGCGCTTATGGAAGATATGGGTATTAACATGGCCGGCGTAGAGGTAATACTGAAACTGCGCGAGAAAATGGTGGAGATGCAACACAGGATCGATCTCCTCGAAGCTGAGTTAAGGAAACATAAGAAGATAGATACGGAACACAAGAATATCAAATCTGGAGGTTAACTATGGCAGAAGCCAAGACCGACATGGCGCCCGCCAACTGGCAGGTAACAGCAACCACCGTCAGCTGCGACATGGTGAACGAGTATGTGACCATTATGGTAAATAAGGACTGGTCATGCAAGTGCACCTGGTGGTCCAGGTATAAGAAGGTTGCGGGTGAGGAACCGAAACATAAGTTTGCCAGGGAAATCAACGAGAAAATAGGTAAGTGCCAGGGACCGGATTGCAAATACGTCATTGAATACCGGGATAAACTGATCAAAGAAGAGGCTTCCGCTAAAAAATAATATATGAGACAGTAAAAATTTACCGAACAGGCACAGGAAGTCCTGGGGGCTTCACAGCAGCTCGTTAGCCGCTATCTCAACTCGATGTGGGACGTGGAGCATATTTTCCTGGCATTGCTGGAACAGGAAAAGGGCCTCGCATCCGAGATCCTGAAGAAGATGAACGTCAACCTGACGGCGATGAAAAAGCGCGTCTCTAGCGTACTCGATCATAATCCGAAAATTGCCGATCAGCCTAAAAGCGCTATCGGCGGCGTGCAGATATATCCCACCCCGCGTGTGGCGCAGGTGCTACAGGCCGCAGTCGGTGAGGCTGACCGCCTTAACGATGAGTACGTGGGCGTAGAGCATCTCCTTATCGCTATATCCAGCGAGGGCAGCGGCGACTCAGTGAAGATATTGAAGGAATTCGATATCGACCAGGAGAAGATCTACCAGGCGCTGGTAAGCATACGTGGCAGCCATCGCGTGGATGACCCCAGGGCCGAATCCAAGTACAGGTCGCTGGAAAAATACGGCCGCGACCTGACGGAGCTGGCCAGGGAGAAAAAGATTGATCCGGTTATTGGCCGGGATGACGAGATTAAACGGGTCATGCAGGTGCTGATAAGACGCACTAAGAATAATCCTGTCCTGATCGGTGAGGCAGGTGTGGGTAAGACCGCTATCGCTGAAGGTTTGGCCCTTAAGATAGTGGCCGGAGATGTGCCCAACTCATTAAAGGACCGCAAGGTCATTGCACTGGATATGGGTGCGCTGGTGGCCGGCAGCAAGTTCCGCGGTGAATTTGAGGAACGGCTGAAGGCGGTTATGGATGAGGTGCGCCAGTCCAGGGGCGAAGTTATCCTGTTCATTGATGAAATGCATACAGTGGTGGGAGCGGGCGCAGCGGAAGGCGCTATAGACGCCAGCAACATGCTTAAACCTGCTCTGGCCAGGGGTGAACTGCAATGCGTAGGCGCCACTACGACTGATGAATACCGTAAACATATTGAGACTGACAAGGCGCTTGAACGCAGGCTGCAGCCCGTTTTTGTAGGCGAGCCGAGTGTCGAGGCGACCATTCAGATGCTTAAAGGGCTGCGTCCCAGGTATGAGGCGCACCATAAGGTGAATATCACCGATGCTGCCATAGAAGCGGCGGTTAAATACAGCAAGCGGTATATAACTGAACGATTTTTGCCTGACAAAGCCATCGATCTTATCGATGAGGCTTGTAGCAAGATACGTATCGACATGGAGAGCGCTCCTGCCGAGGTCAAGGAACTGGAACAGAGGATCCAGCAACTTCTCGATGAAGAGAGTGCGGCCTCCCAGCGCTCCGAGTACGAAAAAGCAGCTGAGCTCAAGGTGGAGCGTCTGAAACTGGAAGATGATTTTAAGAAAGCCAGGGACAAGTGGCTGCAGGACAAAAAGCTGGACACCGAAGTTGATGAAGAGACCATAGCTGAATTGGTAGCCAAGCAGACGGGCATCCCGGTATCCAGTATGAAAGAAAGCGAGTCTGATAAGCTCATTCATATGGAAGACAAGCTTCATGAGAGGATTGTTGACCAGGAGGAAGCCATCGCTGCTATATCCGAGGCGGTCAGACGGGGCAGGGCGGGGCTCAAGGACCCCAGACGCCCCATTGGCAGCTTCATTTTTCTCGGGCCAACAGGTGTGGGCAAGAGCGAGTTGGCCAAGGCGCTTGCACAGTTCCTCTTCGATGATGAAGATGCTTTGATCCGCATCGACATGTCGGAATACATGCAGGAACACACAGTGTCCAGGCTGATCGGAGCTCCCCCGGGCTATATAGGTTACGAAGAAGCCGGGCAGCTCACCGAGGCGGTGAGAAGGCGTCCCTTCCGCGTAATACTGTTTGACGAGATAGAGAAAGCCCATGAGGATGTATTCAATATCCTGCTTCAAATTCTTGAGGATGGCAGGCTGACCGACGGCCACGGCCGGACGGTAAGTTTCAAGGAGACCGTGATCATCATGACCAGCAACCTGGGCATGAAAGAGTTCCGTGCGCAGGCGCGCAAGATGATAGGGTTCAATGTCCCGAAGGAAAAGCAGGAGAAAGAAGAGCAGGACGAGTGGGAGAAGCTTAAGAAATCCCTGGAAATACAGCTAAAAGAGAAATTCAAACCTGAATTTATAAACAGGATAGATGAAATCATCATCTTCCACCCGCTTACCGAGGAGAATCTTAAGAAAATCATCGACATGCTGGTGAAAGAAGTTGAAAAACTGCTTTCCGACCGTGCAATTGCGCTTGAGCTTACTGATGAAGCCAGGGAATGGGTGTTCCGCAAGGAATACGATCCCGAATATGGCGCAAGGCCGCTACGGAGAGCTATCCAGAGGTATATAGAGAACCCGCTATCCAGCAAGATAATATCGGGTGAAGTCAAAGACGGTGACCGGGTCAAGGTATCCGTTGAGAAAGACACGCTCGTTTTTAACGTGACCGGCGACATTGGTGCGGGTGAAGCGGGCGACGAAGATTCGTCGGCCGGGTCAAAAAAGAGAAAGAAAAGTAAGACTGCGAAATAAGTGGGTAATAGCTCCGTTTATAGACTGACCCACCGCCGCTGGTCCAAGCGTGAGCTACTGATGGGCGGGGTATCCCTGCTCATTACTATTATTCTCTGCGTGCTGGTGCTGCTCTACTGGCAGGAAGTACGTGAGTTCTCCCGTTACGGTTATATGGGAGCTTTCATTGTCAGCTTCCTGGCCGGAGTGACTGTGCTTGTCCCTGTGCCCAGCGTGTTCATTACATTTACGCTGGGCGCAGTGCTGAATCCAATCTTAATTGGGATCTCAGCAGGGGCAGGTGAAGCCATCGGCAGCATGATCGTTTATGTAATCGGCATCGGCAATGCCCGTGCCTTTCATGCGCTGGACCACGGGGTCATGGCCAAGTTTCGTGTCTGGATCAAGACACGCGGGGCCATCTCAATTTTTGCCATGTCCGCCATCTTCAATCCCCTCTTCTTCCCGTTTACGGCAGTCGCCGGGATGATGCATTTCGGATGGTGGCGCTTTTTCCTGCTGTGCTTGGCGGGCAAAGTGTTAAAAAATATAATAGTAGCCGGGGCAGGCTACTACGGCGTCCAGGCTTTAATCAATATGTTCGGAGGACAATTACCCTTATGAAGATGCCGGCGCCCAGGAGCTGGTATATTGCGCTGTTGCTGTCGCTTTTCTTTGGATGGTGCGGCGCCGACCGGTTTTATATACACCGGTACAAGGGTGCTTGGATGAAACTGTGTACTATCGGCGGACTGGGAATCTGGTGGATCTTGGATTTCATATTAATAGCTTCAGAATACCGCAAGGACCGCTGGTACCGTCCGCTGGTGCATGAGTGGTTCCCTAAAAGCTGAAGCCTGATTTGAGTTTTTCCCTGCTTTTTGCTAAATTAACACGTTGTCGCGCGGGGCTGTAGCTCAATTGGGAGAGCGTTTGACTGGCAGTCAAAAGGTCAGGGGTTCGACTCCCCTCAGCTCCACCAGACAAACCTCTGAAGCTAACTTTGATCGTGCTTGCCTTTCTATTCGTCCAAATTCTCAAGCGTCATTAAGTATCTCATTAGACCGTTTGATGGAAGGATTTCTATTATCTTGTAAGGTGGAGAACAAATCACCTGCAACCATATTGCAAGCAGCAACCCTAATGCAACTCCAAAGTCAAACTAGGGTTATAACTTACGGATAAGCTATTTGTGATACAGCGCCAGTGGTTGCATCGATGGTGTAAGTGCCGTGCGGTGTTCTGATAATATATGGAGCCAATGCTGCAGGTCCTGATGGTACGGTACCAGAATGATCAAACATATAGGCAGATACGGCTGTCTGTATGTTCGACAGTTCAGTTGCTGCTGCCTCAGGTTTACCTGAACTTATATATTTGGTCACGTTTAGTACTACAACTGCTGCCAGTACACCAAGAATGGAAATTACGACGAGCAGCTCAATGAGAGTAAAACCTTTTTGTCCAGTCTTGAATATTTTCATTCCGAATGGGTATCTACACAGATAACAAATGGCATCTTACTTATCGAGGCGGACACCACTCGAGCTATAAACACCGCTACTAAGAGTAAAACTCCCATCGATGTTATTGCTGCTCACGTTGGTGTTGCTAGTACTATCTCCAACACTACCACTACCACTGCCACTGCCACTGCCACTGCCACTACTGTTATTTCCATCGGCAACAACTCCTGGTTGGCTACTATCGTCAATGGTATTACCCGGAATTAATCCACCCGTGCCAGCATTATTGGGACTGAACGGCAGAGAATTGCCGCCAACGTTGAGACTACTGACATTATTTCCAGAGCCACTGTCATCCCCAGTTCCACCGCCTGTATAACCTGAAGCAGATTTGCCTATCGTATCCTGATAACCCTGAGTGCTGGTAGCACCTTTAATTGACTTAGATTCAACCCCAATCCTATCATGAAGGTTGCTGGCATCCGCCTTTTGACCAGTTAGCGTATCAATAACCGGCATACTGCGGGTAAAGAATAGGATGTTAAGAATCACGGCAATGATGGTCAGAACCGAGACACTGACAATAAGTACTCCATTTAGGGTCTTCTCTCTCAAGGATTCTGTGGTTCTTGCCTCTATACGTCCACTGTTTTTAACACTATCATTCATAGCACAATCAGCCTACCCCGACAAAGCCCGAATGTAAATGCCCTGTTAGTGCCACCTATTTAGTACTTTAGTAATATCTATGAAGGTAATTGGGCGTCCAGTTAGAGCAAAGCCCTCAAAATCGCCTATATGAAACAAATTGTAAGGTTAGGCTTCGTCACGCAATAAGCCATGACTTTCTTAACTTTTCACAGGCTGCCTTTATTAACTTCCAGTGTAATGCCGAGTAATCTATGTGTCGCAATTTTAAACTTGTCAAGTCAATTATGTCGTTTTTAACCTGTAATAGTGTAAAGAGAATGGCATGATGACCAAAGATGGCATAGCTCAGATGATACGGAAGCTTGGTAAGAGGCTAGATATAAAGTTATCTCCGCATAAGTTGAGGCATAGTTTTGCAATAAGCTTCCTGAGGAATGGAGCTAATCCGTTCGAGCTTCAAATAGCATTAGGGCATACTACACTGGAAATGACGAGGAGATATACTCAGGCATTAGGATTTGATGATGTGTATAAGAGGCATGTAGTGGCTAGCCCAGTGGATAGATTGATGAAATAAAAGGATGGGATGGTTTCAGGATTGGTTCTTTTTGGTGAAATTCATCGGTAATATATGAGGAATCTCAGTACGGATTAAAGGATGCAAGGGATTGGGCGTATCTATATGTTGTTAATCAAAAATCACTTATAAATATGTAAAATTCTGAGAGAGCAATTCCCTATTTCTATAGATGAAAACTTTTCTAATTTCTATAACGGAGTCGCTGGTTCAAATCCAGCATGGCCCACCACTCTGAACCGATCCCG
>JAPLHL010000418.1 GCA_026389655.1 Chloroflexota bacterium | reverse complement strand
GGCGACAAATGTTCATAATAAAGCTTTTGCTGCAGCGATAGCAGAGTCAGGCACGGGTATTACGGTTATGCAGTGGACCACCTTATCTCTCCTGTTATCTTCACCGGGATCGATGTCCCTAACCGAAATTGCTAAATTCCTGCCGATTGAGATTCACTCTGTCAGTGCCCTGGTGGAAAAGTTGGAAATACGCGGGTTGATTAAGAGGATACGTTCCAAGAATGACAGGCGTGTAGTAAACATTTATCTGACGGAAGCCGGATTTGAAGTGCTGAAAAAAATTATCCCTTTTACATACACCTTTACGATGAATGCAACCGGATCATTATCTAAATCGCAACTCATCGCACTAAGTAAAATATTGCGGATAATTCGAGATAATGACTTAAATATGTTAGGAATAGATCCGAAGCAAGAGGATGCAGCATTAAATAGGCTGGCTGAAATGACCTCCGAATCCAAGCATTCTAAAAAGAAATAACGGCGGGCAGATCAGTTCGGTAACCGGTATTTTAAATTGATATAATCCCAACCATTTACGCATATGAAAATGTTTGCCATTCCAGGCTGGATAACAGCTTAATGGATGTGTGCAGTTACTCAATAGTCAATAACCTGATTCCAAACGTACCTCATCGGGTATGCGGCTGCCAACATTGATGGTCCCAAGAAAGCAATAGGAATCATTTGCGGCGTGACGATGTGCCATTGCGGGATTATAATCTATTACGTATGAATATCGAAAAGGCGCGAGAGTTGGGATTTTGTTTCGGTGTACGGCGTGCGCTCAAAATTATTGAGAACGCCACCGAAGGTGACATCAAAATTGTAACTTTGGGTCCGATTGTACACAACAAAACGGTAGTGGCCAGACTCAAATCGCTGGGAGTGAGAGTGGCAGATAATGTGGATGAGCTCAAGGGAGGAGTCACTGCAATTTCTTCTCATGGTGTATCACCTGCTGTATATGAAAAAATACAATTGAGGGGTGCCAAGGTAATAGATACAACGTGCCCGATTGTGCGCAGTGCCCAAAAAGCCGCGCAGCGGCTTGCAAAAGCGGGATTTGGGGTAATTATTTTTGGGGAGGCAAGTCATCCGGAAGTACGAGGCTTGCTTGGATGGGCGGGGGAAAATGCGATCGCTTCCATGAATGTGGATACTATAACCGATGAGATTGTACTAAAGCGTATTGGAATATTAGCCCAGACTACGCAAAGCAGGGGTGAATTCACCGCTTTTGTGAACAGGCTTACTGAGAAACTTCTGCCACACGTGCAGGAAATTAGAATAATAAATACTCTATGCCAGGAGACCCAGAAGCGGCAGTCGGCGGCGGAGGAATTGGCTGAGACCAGTGGACTTATGATTGTGATAGGCGGTCATAACAGTGCCAATACACGGAGGTTGGCGGAAGTTTGCTCACCCCTGGTTGAAACGCATCATATTGAAAATGCTGATGAAATAGATGCAGAATGGTTACATGGGAAGAAAAAGATTGGGATTACTGCAGGCGCATCTACACCGGATGAAGCGATAGACCAGGTTATCCAACGAATAGAGTCACTATATCGCGTATAGAACTGGCAGCAAATTTATGGTGACGAATCATGAATAAAAAGGCTATAGGATTACGGGCATCTGTATTTGCGCTTGTAATAGTTGTTACGGCGACGGGGCTCACATCGTGCCAAAACCAGTTGGTGCAAAATGGCAGCTCCAGCGAAGTATATACAATTAGAGTTGACTCGGATACCGTAGGTGTGGCTTATGGGCCGGTACAGTATGACATTGGCAATACTTACCTGGGAGAAAAGCAGTATGCTGAGGCAGTCAAGGCATATACCTCCGCCATAAGAAATGGTTATACGGACTTTAATGTATACATAAACCGTGGTACGGCGTATCTGGAACTGGGGTTAAATTCGGGCGCCATAGCGGATGCAAGTACAAGCCTGGATATGGATATCACCGAGCTTAAAGCTTACCGATTGCGTGGCAAGGCATATTTTAAATCAGGTAAATATTCAGATGCAGTCGCCGATTTCTCGAAAGCAATAGAACTTGCGCCGGGGAACAAAGAAGACTATCTCGGCAGGGGCATGGCACTTGTGCAGATTGCGGAGTACAGTCGGGCAACCGAGGATTTTGTTAAGGCTATTTCGTTGGACCCAAAATACCCGGATGCATTTTACTGGCGTGCGTTTGTTAGTGAGAAATATAAACAGGATTACGTTAGTGCCCTGGATGACTATACGAAGGTAATAAATCTGAATGGGGCATACGTATATGATGCCTATAACGGGCGTGGAGAGACATATATTAAACTCAATGAATTTGGAAAGGCCATCTCCGATTTCTCTATGCTGCTAGAATTCGACCCCGATTACTGGCTTGCTTATTATAACCGTGGCCTTTGTTACGCCGGTATCAAACAATATCAGAAAGCTGTGGATGATTTTAAGCGTTACCTGGCACTGGATGTGAACAATAAATACGGGGAAGTACAGTCTGCGGATTATCTAGCGACTTATTATAAACCCTTCCTGGAAGGGTACACCCATTA
>JAPLHL010000152.1 GCA_026389655.1 Chloroflexota bacterium | reverse complement strand
TCTATTCAAAGTACCTTCTATGAAGTGGGCTTTTATCGGCACCGCGTTTTTCGCCTGTGTTGCAACCGCTCTCATGTACTGGGCGCCCGCTTTCATGATGAGGGCAATGCATATTAAAGAAGACACCGCTGGGCTCATTGTAGGTGGCCTGGCTATCATGGGGATACTGGGGACCTTTGTCGGCGGAGTAATTACGGATATGTGGTACAAAAAGAATCCCAAGGCGCGAATGCTCGTGGGCGTTATCGGAGCTCCAATAGCAACAATTGGGGCCGTTATCGGTATCTGGCTCGTATTCTCCGGCCAGTATGTGATTGGATTAATTCTACTGGGTGTTTATGCCTTTGGCGTTCAGATGTATCTTCCCGGAGTAATAACTGCTATTCAGGAAGTCGTCCACCCTGGCGCGAAGGGGTTGGCCCAGTCTATGGAAGTCTTGATTCCACTGATTTTGGCAGCTCCGGCTCCAGCCCTTGTCGGCGCACTTTCAGACGCCCTGGGCGGCGGAGCAAGCGGATTAGCATATGGATTGATGTTGGTTGGACTTGTCGCCTTAGGGGCTATTCCCTGTCTGCTGAGAGGAGCAAAGTATTTTGAGCAGGATATGGATAAAGTGAAGCACCTGACTTTAGAAGCAGACAAATAATATATCAAATGGGGAAAATGCAGTGAATCAGGGCACATGGAACCATGTAAAAGCGGGCACCAAATTGCCAAGGTAAGACGGAAACAGAGAAATACATGCTGTAACAAAATTGTGACAAGAAAGAAAGGAAGAATCGGAAATGACAAACGAAAAAAATGATATCCTGGTCATGATTAAAACCAGGGTAAAGTAACGCATACGAAAATGATAAAAAACACAGTAATGCCAACTCTGATCCGTGACTGGGCGAAAAAGAAGCCAGATGCCATTTTCGCTGAAGAGACCTCGGGCGAAAAGATAACCTTCAGGGAGATGCACCAGGAGGCCATCCGGGTTGCATTCGCCCTACAGAAAATAGGTATCACACACAATGATACCGTCATAACAATGCTGCGGACCTCGATTGATTCCATGAGGTTTTGGATGGGTATATCTTGGCTGAAAGCTATTGACGTGGGCTGCAATGTCGAATACAAGGGCCAGCTGCTCGAATATATCATCACCAATTCCAACGCCAAGGCCATTATCATAGCACAGGAGTTTTATGACCGGTTGAGCAGCCTGGAGACGATGGGGAACCTTCAAACAGTTATTGTGCCGGACCTGCAATCCACCCTCCCCGATATCGGCGTCAGGGTGTTGTCCAAAGATGAACTTCTTAAGGTAGCGGACGAAAACGCCACCTTCCCGGATCCTGACCCCTGGGATGTTGCCTGCATCATTTACACCTCAGGAACTACCGGACCGTCAAAGGGAGTAATCGTATACTGGCCACAGCTATATGGCACAGCAACTGGAGACTTCTACAATGAGAAGATTAAAGAGACGGATGTAGTATACGGTCTTTTACCGATGAGTCATATAGCTAACCGTGCCCTTGTCTGCATAGCAGCGATATATGGTTGCAAAGCAATACTCCGCAAGCAAGTTTCTATTGCCGAATTCTGGAATGATATCCAAAGATTTGGGGTAACCTTGTCCGTTGCCCCGATACCTTTATTCCCTGACATATCAGAGACTACCTTTAGACTGGGAATGGCGTCGGTGGTAACACCGGAATATGATGTGCCATGTAAAAAACTCGGCATCAAGATGAATGCATGTTACAGCATGAGTGAAATCAGCATACCCATCGCAAGCGGCTCTAAAAACATTAAACATGGCAGTTGCGGGAAGTTAAGGAGTGGATGGCCGGGATATGAAGCCCGTATTGTCAACGAGCATGACCAGCCCCTACCTCCGGGTGAAGAAGGTGAACTGATACTGAGGGCGTCCGAGCCATGGACTATGTTCGGGGGCTACCTGGGAATGCCAGAAAAAACGCTGGAGGCATGGCGCAACGGGTGGTTCCATACAGGCGATTTATTGAAATGCGATGAGGACGGGAACTTTTATTTCATAGGAAGAAAGAAGGACTCTATCCGTCGCAAGGGCGATAACATCTCCTGTTTCGAAGTGGAAACCTGTGTTAATTCGCACCCGGAAATCCAGGAATCGGCCTGCATCGGCGTACCTGATGACAGCGGCTTTGAAGATGAGGTAAAAATTGTTGCGATAAGGACCGCCGGGAGCAATTTAACCCCGGAACAGCTTATCAATTTCCTGATACCGATTATGCCGCGGTTCATGATACCGAGGTATATCGAATTTGTAGATAGTCTTCCCCGGACGGAGACCCTGCGGGTCCAAAAATTCAAACTCAGGGAAAATGCGATGAATCAGGACACATGGGACCGTGTAAAAGCTGGCATCAAATTGCCACGATAAGATGGAAGCAGAAAAAGAAGGAGTGCAACATACAATTCCCGCGATGAAATATAATCTATGAAAAATAATGTTGAAATCATACGTGAAATCGAATTGATAAAGTAATCATGATATTTAAAGCAGTTATCGTGCTTTGGAGACTACTAGACCATTAATAACAAAAGGAGTTACATATGAGTTGGCAACCTGAAATAGATGAACTTAACCACCGCAAAGAACTGGCTGCGCAAATGGGCGGCACCGAATCCATTGCAAAACACCACGCCCGTGGAAAATTAACGGCAAGGGAGCGTATCTCGTTATTATGTGATCCCGGGTCTTTCCGGGAACTTGGCGAACTTGTAGGCAGTTCGGAATACGATGAAAACAACAACCTGGTGAATTTTGTCCCGAAACCTATTGTATTGGGTTTCGGCAATGTGGACGGGCGCCGCGTCCTGGTTTCCTCAAGCGATTTCACGATACGTGGCGGCTCCGTAGATGCCATCCTGATAGCCCTGATGAGGGTAATGCCGGAACGTATTGCTCTGGATGCACGGGTCCCTTATATTCGGCTTCTCGATGCCACAGGCGGCAGTGTAAAATCATTTGAACAGATCGGCAGGACATACCTGCCTGAGAATCCGGCCGCCGGAGAGTGCTACCAGGCGCTTAACAGCATCCCTGTGATTTCGGCTGTGATGGGCTCGGTAGCAGGGCACCCGGCGGTACAGGCCTGCCTGGCGCATTACAGCGTAATGGTAAAAAAAACCAGCCAGGTCTTCGTTGCAGGCCCGCCGGTGGTAAAGGCCGCGCTTGGTTACGATATTACGAAAGAAGATCTCGGCAATGAAATGGTCCATACATATAAGAGCGGTGTAATTGACAATGCAGGCGACACCGAGGAGCAGACAATCCAGCTTATAAAGAGATTCCTCAGCTACCTGCCGAGCAACGTCAGCGAAATGGCCCCTTATGTTAAGCCCGATGACGACCCTTCACGCAAGGAAGAGAAATTGCTTTCGTTCATACCCCGCAATCCCAAGGTGACTTACGATGCACACAAAATGCTGGAGTATATACTCGACAAAGGCTCTATATTCGATATTGCACCCAATTACGGGCCATCACGCATTACAGCTCTGGCCCGTGTCAACGGGTACCCGGTAGGATTGATGTGCAATGACCCGCGGCACCTGGGCGGCTCTATGGATGATGCGGCAACCAACAAGGTAACGCGTTTCTTACAGATGTGCAATACCTTTCACCTGCCCATCGTATATTTTGCCGATGAGCCGGGATTCATGGTCGGACTTGAATCAGAGCAAGCCGGGACTTTGCGGCTCGGAGCAAGGCTGATATGTGTCTCGGCGTCGACCAGGGTCCCCTGGATGACAATTGTCACCCGCCAGCTATTCGGGGTTGCGGGAGGCCTCCATTACCGGCCGGGCGGCATGTATGTACGTTGTGCCTGGCCGTCCGCCCGCTGGGGATCCATGCACATAGAAGGCGGCGTTATGGCAGCCTTCAGGCGTGAAATTGAAACTTCACCGGACCCTGAAGCAACAAGAAAGTATATTGAGGAACGTATACAAGTCATCACTTCACCCTTCCGTACAGCAGAATACGGTTTGATTGAAAAAATCATTGACCCCAGGGAAACGCGAGCCGAGGTCTGCGATTTTGTTAATGCGGCGCAGGTTGTACTGAAGGAACAGCTAGGGCCAACCAGCGGTCCCAGCTTTATACCCTAAAGTCAGCTATCCAGGTGATTTTGGCAACGAGATTTGAAAGCTCTCAGGAGGTAATAATGGCAAAAATGGCATTAGGAAATTTAAAGGTGCTGGACCTCAGCCATCTAATCGCGGGCCCTTACTGCACGAGGTTGCTGGCTGGCTTCGGGGCTGATGTAATAAAAGTTGAGAAACCAGGTGACGGTGATACTGCAAGGAAAATCGGGCCATTCCTCGATGATCTGCCCGGGCCGGAGCGAAGCACCCTTTTCCTCTACCTGAACAGCAATAAAAAAAGCCTGACTCTTAACTTGAAATCCAAAGCCGGATTAAAAATAGTCAGGCAACTGGTAGAGCAGAGCGATGTAGTAGTTGAAAGTTTCAAACCAGGCGTTATGAAACGCCTTGGGCTGGATTACGACTCATTGAAAACAATAAACCCCGGACTGGTTATGGCTTACGTCTCAAATTTCGGTCAGACAGGACCCTATCGTGATTTTAAATCCAGCCAGTTGATAAGCTGGGGTATGTCAATAGGCATGTACACGCCCTCTGGGGCCGGGTCCAGGCCGCTTCAAATCGGAGGTTGGATTGCACACTATATTACCGGGCTTTTTGCCACTGCCGGCATAGCTACTGCTTTATTCCAGCGTAATAAAACAGGGCTGGGGCAGTACGTGGATACATCTATGCAGGAAAGCCTGATGATGATGGCCACGTTCCCGTCGACATATTATTCTTATACCGGCATCGTACATATGGATGTCGGCGGCCGGGGTTTTGGTTGCATTCCGACCCGCGACGGCACCTATATCGGACCTAGTGTCTTCACTGCGCAGCATATTGAGCGCATGCTTGCCATGCTGGATATGACGGATATGCTGCAGGACCCGAGAGTGCAGCCCGGGAACTTCGCATTACATCGTGATGAGATCGGGGCCATTGTAGCGGACAAAATACGGCAGTGCAGCAACGCACAGGAGCTATTTGAAAAATCAATAGAATGGAATGTTCCTTTCGGACTGGTGCCCAGTACTAAAGAAATACTTGAGTCTGCTCAGCATAAGGAACGGCAGTTCTTCGAGCAGGTCGATCACCCGGTAATGGGCAAAGCCACGATGCCCGGCGCCCCCTTCAAAATGTCACAAACACCCTGGCGGGGATCTACTCCCGCCCCATTACTTGGACAGCATAATGAGGAAATCCTTTGCCAAACGTTGGGATATTCCAAAGAGGACCTGTCCAGGATGAGAGAGCAGAACACAATTTAGATAGCGAGGAGTGCAATACATGCTACCGTTGAAAGGAATTAGAGTAATTGACGCGACCGTCAGCTGGGCTGGCGCTTATCTGACGAATGTCCTGGCCACGTTCGGCGCAGAAACCATCAAGGTCGAGTCCATAGATCATTTAGATGTCTGGCGGGGTGGTGGCACTTTTGCGATGGACCTGAAAGTAAAGATATGGGAATGCTCTCCACTCTGGAATTCCGTGAATTCCAATAAACTCGGGATCACGCTCGATCTCAACAATGAAAAAGGCCGCGAAGTATATAAAAAGCTGGTTAAAACCAGCGATATTGTGGTTGAGAATTTTACACACCGCGTGATGGAGAATTTTAAGCTTGACTATCCCCATCTGATAGAGATCAATCCGGAATTGATTATGATTTCGCTGCCGGCCTATGGCGGCACCGGCCCCTTGAATTATGTTCCTGGTTTCGCCACTCCAATCGAGATGATGTCGGGTTTTGCTTACT
>JAPLHL010000141.1 GCA_026389655.1 Chloroflexota bacterium | reverse complement strand
TCTCAACATTTTGAGGGCCACAATTTTAAGGCCGCGCCTTTCAAGCCGTGAGATTATTTCACCGGCCAAACATCTTTGCACACCGTCGGGTTTGACTAAAATCAGGGTTTTTTCCATTTTAACTCCATTCCTAATTTAATTCTTACAGCTATTAATTGTATCTACACTGAGCTTATTTTTCCACCGTCAATGTGTTCAGAAGGTACTGCCTTAAGCTTGCCCGGATAAATTGTCTATATGATGCCAATCCGATAGAATTACGCGAAACGGTTGAAGGTGATGCCATGCAAGTCCCTGCTTATGTAGGCACCATAGTAGATATAACAGTCGTCCTTATATTGATCTTCAGTTTCATTGGAGGATTGAAAGGGGGCGCTGTAAAGGAGTTTTTTAAATTACTGGCTTTCATCGTTGCCATACCGCTCACCGGTGTATTCTATGGCTATGTCGTGTCCTGGTTTTCGTTTGTGGGGGACAGTACATGGCGGACCTTCCTTGCATTCCTGCTCACAATGGGTATCATCATGATCCTTCTATTATTGATATTCTGGCTGCCCCGCCATTTACTTGAAAAAGTGTGGAATGAGGGATTTTTCTGGAGCCTGTTGGGAGGGGTCTTTGGAATCCTCCATTCAGCTTTAGGCCTCGTTCTGCTGGTCAGTCTGATAGATATTTACCCGGTTTTACCCTGGCTTGATGATCTCTTTATATCATCAAACGTATTGAACTGGCTTGTTAATACTTTAGGGATTTTCATCATGACCCTGTTGAAAAGCACGCATTTAACCGGGCTTACTGCTAGTATTTCTTTTTTCTCTGCGTGATAGGTGGTAGCCGGAGGTAAATAGGTTGCAGTGTAGCCAGATTATCGCTGTATCCTGTCTGGAGGCGCTGCCATCCAAGCAGCGAGAGGCAGCCGGGGCGCCTCAACCGTTCATGAAATTCCGGTATTATCGCATTATCTCCAAGAGCCGACTTGAGCTTTTCGATGGACGACGGTGGTATCTCACCGCAGAAAACAGTTTTGGCTTTTGTATCTTCGCATAGCTTTTCAATCGTTGTAAGATGCTCTTCTTTGATGCACTTCCATCCACCTGCGGCGCAATAGAGTGCTGTTGCTATATCCCCTCTACCGGCGTCTTGTATGGGGCATAACGGCAGGCCGGTGAAGGCAAAGGGATAGGCTTCCAGCTCAAGGGTGCTCACGGCAACCAGGGGTATATTCAGCGAGAAGGCCAGTCCCTTTGCAGCACTTATGCCTGCACGCAGGCCGTTGTAGCTGCCCGGCCCCTTCGCCACAAAGACGGCGCATAATTTTTTCATATCCAACCTGGCTGCCTCCAACAAATTATCCAGGTTCGGAAAAAGCTCGGACGTATGGTTCTGTCCCGGTCTCCAGGTCAACTCTGAAAATGATATGCCTTCTTTGGACAGGGCTAATCCCGCCCAATCAGTGGATGTATCGATGGCTAGCTCCATCTGTCTATCCTGTCCTTCTCAATCGATTCTTTAAGCTGTTTTACCATTTCTATGTATCGCGGTCCCCGCGGTATGAAAGTAATTCTCCGCATATCATTGCTCATGTGTTCCATCTCGATAGTGAGGTTATCGCCGGGCAAAGCACCGGTTCCTTTTTCTGCCCACTCGATGGCGCACACCGAATCGCCGCGGAAATACTCATCCAGCCCCAGGTCCACGATCTCCTCGATATGGTCCAGCCGGTAGAGGTCGAGGTGGTAGAGATTCAGCCGGCCATGATATTCTCGGGCAATCATAAATGAAGGGCTGCAGGCGTACTCCTTTACCCCCAGTCCGAAGGCGATTCCCTGTACCAGGTGTGTTTTACCCGTTCCCAGGTTGCCGCTTAATAAATAAATGTCGTTACCCTGTGCCGATTTACCCATTAGCTCTCCCAATCTGCGGGTCTGCTCCGGGCTGTGGGTAATAACGGTAAAATTATCCATTTGATGGAGCCCTTTTATAGTGGTCCCATCCCCTGTTATCAACAGTGATTGGTTTGCCCTCAGCATCAAAAATGGTTATTTCCCCCGGTTTTCCAGCAGTAATTTCGCCTATAATGGTTGGAGCAGGTTTCATTACCTCTATGACCGTATCCATAACTTGACGGGGTGCAGTGAAAAGCAGCTCATAGTCCTCACCCCCGGTTAAAATCATGTCAATATAGTCTTGCTGGAAGTGTTGCTTCAATAGCGGATGTACCGGCAGGTCCTTCGTACGTAACACAGCGCTAACCTTGCTGGCCTCGCATATATGAGCGAGATCGGATAGAACGCCGTCGCTGATATCGATGGCAGTTTTTACTCCGCAGGCTGCGAGCTTTGGCCCTATATCTAACCTGGGTTCCGGATGAAGATGAGCATTTTTAAGTAGTTTCATCGATTCAGGGTCCAGGTTTCTCTGGTTTTTTAGGGCGTTCAACCCGGCGGCGGACAGACCGGGGTATCCGAAGACAGCGATGAGATCACCGGCTTTTGCGGAAGAGCGTGTCATTAAACTATTCTCTGCTATACCGGTCAAACTGATGTTAATTACCACGTTTTCCGAGGCTGAAATGTTGCCTCCCGCTATAGCGATACCGTATTTATTACACACGTCTATCATGCCTTCAAACATTTCCATCACATTTTCGACTTCACGCAGTCCCGGCATCGCCAGTGAGACAAGGGCGTATTGGGGTTTTCCTCCCATGGCGTATATATCGCTGATATTTATTGCAATAGATTTCCAACCCAGATCGTGCCATTCCGTATATGAGAGGCGGAAATGAGTGCCTTCAACCAGTATATCGGTTGTTATGAGTTCAATCCCGCCGTGGGCCTTCCATGCGGCTGCATCGTCGCCGACACCTATCAGAAGATTTTTCCAGGAATCCGTATTTTTGTTGCTCTTGCTATCGATAAGAGCTGCAATTTTTGCTATAAGACCGAATTCCCCAATCTCAAATACACGCATGGCGTGATTATATCACAGGCCACGTACAGCAGACGAAGAAAAATGTCGTGGTCCGTGTTGCGTCAAAAATAAGTGTTACCCAGTGAGTTATCATTGCGTCATAAATCAAGTTACCTAAATCTTGTGGATCCTAAATAGTTTACGGTCTTTAGTAATAGCCTCCAATTTCCA
>JAPLHL010000468.1 GCA_026389655.1 Chloroflexota bacterium | reverse complement strand
AGACTTTATCGCCGATGACAGGCGCAACCACCTTTACGATAGCTTTGATTAGCGGACGGGGCGTGTAATATTCGCCGCCATTTCTGCCCGCGTTGCCCATGTTTTTGATCTTGTCTTCATATAGATGCGACATCTCGTGCTTTTCTGCATTGGAACCGAAGCGAAGTTCATTGACAAAGTTAATGACTTCGCGCAGGTTGTAGCCACTCTGGATTTTGTTCTTCAACTCACTGAAAATCTCACCAATCTTATATTCAATGGTATCCGGGCTCACAGCGTCGGTTTTGAATTTTTTCATATAGGGAAACAGTTTGCCGTCAACAAAATCTTTCAGATCATCGCCACCGAGCGCAATATGATGATCTAACTTGCCGTTGATGCTTTTGGGCGCTGCCCACGCTTCCCAGCGATACTCAGGGCTGATAATGACCTTATATACTTTGCCCGCCAGTTCCGCCGCCGTTTGCTTGTCCTTCTCAAAGTCATCGAGGTATTTCAGGAAGAGAATCCATGATGTTTGCTCCACATAATCCAGTTCACTGCTGCAACCGGCATCCTTACGGAGCGTGTCGTCTATGTTCTTGAAGGTCTGTTCAAACAAAATTGCTTCTCCTGGATGTATTTTTGTTATAGGTCTTCCTGATTAGTATAGATAACCTCAATTACCTCCGCCTTTCAATCATTGAAATAGGGGATTTATTGGGGATTCCCCTTTTTCTTGAATTTCATCTCACCGTATCTTTTTTCAAACATGGATATCTGTTTTACCTGGGTACGATTGACAGGCCTACCGGCAAATGTGAATGTGGCTACTGGATTCTTGCGCGACCTAAGGCTGCGGTATTTAATCTTGATATCAAACTCGAACCGGTCCTCGCATATCATTCCATAAGCAAGTGCCACCAATACATCAGCCGGCTCAGCAATGACCTCCATGCCGCCCTGGATGTCTAAGATATCCGCAATCGCTTCGGGATCCAATACCATACGGGGGGTTTCGTACAGATACAAGCGTCTGATCGCCCTGTAAATTGTCAGTAGTTTGTCTATGTCCATGATCCCCTCCCGAACCACTTATGCGGATAGACTATAAATTCTATCAGTATAGTAAACTGATTACAATACGGCTACGGATAACCGCCATCGCTGCGGATAACATCCAGTCGGTTTTCCATTACTGCCTGCTTCTGCTCAATGGCTGCCATGTGAGTGTTTAATTTACCAATACCGCCCCTTCAAATAGGATAACCATGATTTTGTATCGACTAAATCTTCAGCACATTGTAAAAATGCCACCGGATCAATTGGCATGTATGAATTTGGCACTTTCAAAGTGTTTTTCCACACATCGTGAATGTCCTGTCCCTGAAAAGCAGGGGATGTTATTTTTTTCTTTAATTCAACATTATTATTAGGGATTACATGAACGTTAACGCAGGTATCGCAATTCGTCTCACCATTTTGTGCAAATAGCCAGCCAAGCAACGTCTGTCGCATCATCTGATAAAAGGGTTCATAGTAAAATCCCTTGGGATCCATGCCAATTACAAACGGTCCATCTGATCGAGTAATCAATGAATCATAAACGGCTGCTCGTTCCGGTATGTATTGATTCGCTCGCTCATATATCTCAGTATATTTCCACTCAATCAAGAACATGATCCGGTTACCTTTGGATGTAACACCTAACATAACCGCATCTAAGGATGTGCAATTAGCACCTCTGGTGAACGATTTTTCTTTCAAGTACTGTTTCTTACCGATATATTCAAATTCAACGAAACCATCATCGATAACCAGAGCCTCAACAATTTCTGGATTCAATTGCTTCAAGAGTGCTATCGCAATATCTTTCCGCTGACGAACATAATATAGGTGATTTAAGCATGCGACTTGCGAGGAAAGAAGGTGACCAGTTGGATCATCTTCATTTCCCTTCCACCAGGGTATTCCATAATGTTTGAAATACTGTTTGGCATCTTCACGTATTCCACCCCATAGATTCAACGATGGGTCTTGAAGAACGAAGTCTCTTTTCTTTTTGGAAAATTTGCCGCTACCAGGATCCCTAAATATAGCATCTCTCATGTCTATGGCTTTTTTCCTCTGATCTTCACGATAACTCATTGTCTATCCTCCCAAGTATTTCCCGACGACCAACATTGCTTTATGAATTCATTTGGGATTTCACATTTCCATTCACACCAAAGCACCCATCCACCATCGCCGTCAGTAGTTATGATAATATCTACTTGCCCCGAATATGTCAATGCATATGCGTATCTTGCCGGCTAATTTAACCTTTAATGCCATCCATTAAATACATCCATAAGTGTCAGGCCGTTTGTTTTTAAGACGTGGAATATATATGCCTGGCTGCAACCCAGTTCCTGGGCAGCGCCCGCCACGCTACGGTGTGTCTGTATGGCCTCACAAACGTTTTTACGTGGTATAGTTAATGATTTGCGACCAATCCCCTTAACCTCTCCTATTTCATCACAATCGGGGCAGGTGAATAGCTTAGTAACACTTACCAGTGTGCTGCTGTGGCCAGGCTCTGGGCACGCGCATTTATCGGGGATTTCCCTTTTTCTTGAATTTAATCTCACCGTATCTTTTTTCAAACAAGGATACCTGTTTTACCTGAGTCCGACTCACAGGCCTGCCGGCAAATATGAATGTGCTACTGGGTTCTTGCGTGACTTGGGGCTAAGATATTTTATTTTGATGTCAAACTCGAACCGGTCTTCACAAAGTGTTCCGTAAGCTAATGCGGCCAGTACATCCGCCACCTTAATATCGGCACCTGGATTGGCTTTGTTCAACACCTCGGTAAGCTGTTCTGGACTTTGTACTAAATGGACGTCGTTATAAAGGTATATCCGCCTCACCGCTTTATATAGTCTCAATAACCAATGTATATCAATGATGTCCTCTATTGATTTTTGAAAAAGGCTCAGTCAATATCCTCCGATACATCAGACAACAGCAATTGGACAGGCTCACCTATTAACGCCAATTCTTTTGAGGCATCCTCGCGTTCTGTTGGCGATGCCATAATATCTGCTGCCTTTAGAATTAGTATTTCCTTCCTCAATACCTTATGCACAGGTTCAGATTTTTGCCCAAGTCCTGCCCAAACTATTTCTGCCTCCGGCCATTTCCCCTGTCTTAGAAGTAACTTGCATTTTAGACCTGATTTTACATCTCGTTTTACCGGGCTTGAGGGAATCATTGTATCAATAGCTGCTGCTGCGTCTGGAAAGTGACCTAATTCGATTAATATGTCTGCTTTTTGTGCCACAATTTCGAAGCGTGGCGTAGTTGATTCTTTCAAACTATTCTCAATATCCTGCAGGGCAGGTATCCATTGCCCTCCGGCGGATTTCAGTGTAGATCGCCGATAATAGAAATCCTGTTTTGTCGCAATATGCTCAAGTACTGATACATGGCGTTCTGCCTCTGGCCAGTCTCTTTCCGCTATAGCAATTTGAACTAATAGATCGACAACATAATTGTTGTGGAATATACGTTCAGGAGCTTTCTTCAAGACCTGTTTTGCCTGATCTATATGTGCTGATCGAAATAGGCAGTGAGCCAGGTCGCGATAGACTGAAATGGACGTGTCTCCAGCATCGAGAGCGGACCTAAAAGCATCAACAGCCAATTCAAGATGCCCATGCTTCCATTCAAGAAACCCTTTACAGTAAAATCTTGCTCTCACGCCCCTCTGCGCCAACGTACGAATCTCCCTTTCAGCCTCATCCCACCGTTCTTTTCTTACATAAGCTTTGCATAGAATAATTCTCGCACCATCACGTGCTGAATCCAGTTGTAAAGTGCGCACTGCAAATTGTATAGCAGAGTCCCAATTTTTTGAATCGTATTCCTCTTTAGCTACTCTATAGAGCTGGGACGGTAGAATTAAATCCTGGAATTTTTCAAATTCCTTAATGTCACATCGAGCCATCGCGTGAATTGTAGCGTCAACAACGGAAAGCTCTGGTATTTCATTGGGATTTTTCCAGAACACCTTGAGCAAATGCGATGCAATTTTTCGATAATCATCCTCAGTCAAATGCCCGCGCAGTCTCTCAACAGCTTCTTTCACAGGAAATGAGATAGCAAACTGATGATCCATAGATAATACTAAATTGAGATCAATGAGGTGCCTAAGTGCTTCGGCACATTTCTCCGGCGTGCAG
>JAPLHL010000453.1 GCA_026389655.1 Chloroflexota bacterium | reverse complement strand
ATTTCAGCCAGCCTATTCAATACTGCATCCTCTTGCTTCGGATTCAGTCCTAACATCTTTAGGTCATTATCTCGAATTATACGCATTATTTTACCAAGTGCGATAAGTTGCGTTTTAGATAAAGACCCGGTTGCAGTCATAGTAAAGGTGTGGGTATAAGGGATAATTTTTTTCAATACAATAAATCCGGCTTCTGTCAGATATATGTTTACTACACGCCTGTCATTCTTGGAACGTATCCTCTTAATTAACCCGCGTGTTTCCAGCTTCTCCACCAGGGCACTGACTGAGTGAATTTCAATCGGCAGGAATTTAGCAATTTCGGTTAAGGACATCGATCCCGGTGAAGATAATAGGAGCGATAAAGTGATCCACTGCATAACTGTAATATGCGTGCCTGATTGTGCCACCGCTCTAGCAAAAGCTTTATTGTGGATATTTGTAGCTTGCGAAAATATCCAGGAGCTCAGGGAATGCTGATCGGAAAGATAATAAGATATATCTCCATCTTCGAGTATTTCTTGCGGGGTAAATTTCTTACGTCTGCTCATAAGTTTTTCCAAAATCTTACATTGAATATTTTATTTAGTCAATATATCTATCACTATTTAAATGATTTCCGCATAAAATATTAGCAATGTATATCAATAATGTTATCATATCGAAATATATCATGTCCAATATAATCGATTTACGCCTCAATAATAACCTGGTTTTGCATGCTCCACGAATATCTAATATCACCCTGTTAGCATAACTTCTAAGGCTATTACTTACTGTTTAGCGCATATGTCTGCGGCAAAAACGCCGAAATTACCGGTATTTTGTCTTTAAACGGTGAGGCAGCTTTCTGGTGAGATAAAAGCCTGCCCGGGATCGTAGTCGGATATATTCAAGTGGTCCTGTAATTCTTTCAAATGACCCGGCGGCGCTTAGATCATAGATAAGCCCCCGTCCACAGGCATTGAATGGCCAGTCACATAGTTCGATTCAGATGAAGCCAGGTAAAGGGCTGCATAGGCTATCTCTTGCGGTTGACCAATCTTTCTCAAGGGTATCCTCTTGGTCATTTTCTCCAACAGGCTCGGCACGCTTTGTAGCAGCGGCGTATCTATGGTCCCGGGACAAATCGAATTAACGTTAATGTTATACCGGGCAACGTCCCTTGCCAGGGCTTTGGCAAACACATCTACTCCGGCTTTGCAGGCTGAATAGACCAGTCCATGACCTCCCTGGCCAATCTTACCTGCCAGCGAGGAAATATTTATTATCTTCCCGTACTTCTGTTCAATCATTGAAGGAAGCACCGCGTGGGTGGGCAGGAGAGTCCCCTTCAGATTGAGAGCTATGACTTTGTCCCACATACTCTCGTTGCTTTCCAGGAATAACGCCTCAACACCTCCCCCAGCATTGTTAACCAGTATATCTATCTTCTTCCATGTATCCAGAATGTCCGCAACGACGGCCTTGACTCTGGCCCCGTTCGTTACATCCAGTTCATATGCCTTTGCCTTACCCCCGCTTGTTACTATATCCTGCGCTACCTTCTCAGACGTTTGTTTGTTAATATCGGACACTGCGACCATCGCACCTTCTGCCGCAAATACCTTACAGATAGCCTCTCCAATACCACTTCCCCCACCAGTTACGAAAGCAATTTTATCAACCAGTCTTCCTTTCACTATACGGTTCTCCTCATCAAGTGCGACAGTGCTAGGCTTTAGCTTTCACAGGCTTGAAATACGCTATGTCAAGCATGGTCCCAACCCTTTTGTCTCTGAATACCGGCTCCAATTTCATGCCTTTTTTAAGTTTCTTGAAATCTACTTCGCCGATTAGATGGGTTATGGCTTTGTCAGCCCCCTCCATTTTAATAACACCAACTGCATATGGGGGTTTTACCGCCTGAACCGATGAATCGTAATGTACAACAGTATAGGTCACCAGCGTTCCCTTGCCGCTCAGTTCAACCAGTTCCGTTATTTTGGAGAAGCACTTAGGACAGGTTGACCTCGGAGGCACCGTGACGCTGCCACAGCCCGGGCATTTTGCCGCACAGATCTTTCTTGAATCGCGCAGCTTCACGAAAAACTGGCTGGCCAGCACGCCCATAGAATATTTGTAAGGCGCAATTATATAGCCATTGGTGATAACCGGTTTCTTTGTATTCTGATCTGATATCATTTTATATCACCTCTTGAATTCATTATGAGATAGTCTTGAAATGGACAATGTCGAATATATTGCCCAACCGTTCTTCCTTTGGCTTGAAAACAGCTTCGACCCGCATACCGGGTTTTAGTTTTTCCGGATCGGACTCAGCTAATCTGTGCTGTAATGTAACAGGGGCGCCATCCAGCAGTATAATGCCTATGCTGTAAGGTACTTCCAGCATCTTCCCTGTAGTGGGCACCATGAAAGACTGTTCTGTAACGCAGAAACCCAGTAAAGTGCCCTGTGGCCCAATAGCCTTCCACTTGTCCCTCGGCTCAGTTTTAGTATGGCAGACGCCGCAGACGGGTCTCGGCGGACAGCTGTACCTTCCGCAGTTGGGACACCGGTTGGAGTATATATTGCCGGACTCCTTGAGTTGAGTCAGGAATTCGCCCATATATTCTCCGGCAGCCCATTTATAGGGTATTTTTAGCATGACATCATGTAATATGAATTCAGGTACTGTATTACTCTTCATTTCTTTACCTCCGATTAGTCAAGGTCCTTTTTAAGAAGCAATAAATCCGTCCAGAAAGCGCCGCCGAAGCCGCTGGCCAGTGCTGTCCTGACATCGCGTGTGACCTGGTGCTCCCCGGCATCACCCCTGATCTGCAGTGCTGCTTCCGCAACGCGCATGATGCCCGAATCTCCTATGGCGTTGGTACACAGAACACCACCGGAAGGATTAACAGGAAAGGCGCCTTCTAACGCCGTCATGCCCTTTTCCATCATTTTCCACCCCTCAGCAAGCCCGCAGATGCCGAAATCTTCCAGCCATGACATCTGCACGAACGCGCAGGGATCATACATCTCAAATACCTGTATTTCCTTCATCGGTTGAGTAATATGATTTCTTTTCAGCAAAGTGGTACCCGCTATCTTTTGTGACGTACGCCTTTCATAACCCGGCAAATCAAATTGCCCCTGGTAATGGTTACCGGTGTATTCAGGATGCACGGTTATATGGTCCTTAATCCAAACAGGTTTTTTACTTATCTTCTTTGCTTTCTTCTCTCCTGCCAATATCGTGACACAGGCGCCCACACTGGTGGGACAGACCATCAGCAGGTTAAGCGGATACTGTACCATCCTGGCATTCATTACTTCTTCAGCTGTATATTTGTCGCGCAGGTGCGCATGAGGGTTTCTGGCGGCATTCAGTGATGACTGGGCACGGGCCATTGCAGCATGCTCAAGCTTGCATCCTGTCCTGTGCATATACTCAATTCCCTCGATCGCAAGCCCGGTCAAAGCACCGACTATAAACGGTCTGTCGAGGGAGGAATCTCCCATAGTAGAAATTGCCGGGGTCACGGGAGTCTCATCATGTTTCTCCCATCCAATTACCAGGCATGTATCGCATATTCCTGACGCCACATTATAAAATCCGGAGACAACCTCCATGCTTCCAACGGTACCGCCCGTATTCATTTTCAGGCCCTTCTTCAGGCGAGCGCCGGTATAGTCCATCATCATTGCATCACTTAAGTAATGGCCTTCAAAGAAATCCATATTCCCGATTACGATACTATCTATATCCCTTAGAGATAACTGGGCATCTGCTAATGCAGCGGTTACGGCCTCGTTAATTAATTCACCGTCGTTTACATCCGGCCTTCTCGATGTATGCCTCGTCATCCCCACTCCAACTATTGCTACTCGCTGCGACATTCTATTTACCTCCTTTTTCTAAGACGAACACACAGTGCATCTGGCCGCATAACCCACCCGTTCCGTGGGCGACTGCGATTTTGGCGCCGGGCACCTGGTGTTTTCCAGCTTTGCCCTGCAATTGCCATACAGCTTCCGCAACACGTGAAGTGCCTGCAACAGTCACTGGAATACCTGAAAGCAGCCCGCCGGATGCATTTACCGGTATATCGCCTTTCATCCCGGTGGCTCCGCTTTCAACCAATTTGCCACCCTCACCCCGGCCGCACAGGCCCAGGCCTTCCGTCCATAACAGCTCCTGGTAAGAGAAATATTCTGATAGCTCCACCAGGTCGATCTCTTTGCGCGGGTCATGTATCTTGGCCATCTTATAGGCTTCTTTGGTTGCCTTGATTAGAGAGTCACAATTTGCCAGGTCCCTGTCACCGGGATAATGAGAATCGTAGCAATTGCTCATACCCTTTATCCAAACAGGGTTTTTACAGATCTTC
>JAPLHL010000344.1 GCA_026389655.1 Chloroflexota bacterium | reverse complement strand
AGCGGCGGCAGCGCATGAAAAGCGCGGTGGACCAGCGCATTACCATCAAAAAGTATTAATAGGGGTTTTTCTTTAGACATCCCAATCCCGTGTTCCGAGCCTCAACTTTTAAGTTCATTATATATTAAATATGTTGCAGATATCATCAAAATATCCAACAGTATCCGATAGTCCAGTTAAGGTTTTATCCGTTCATTCAAGCATGATATTATTACATTGTTGCCCGATATGATAATTCCGAGAACAGGGGCTGAATGGAAATAAAATGGTAGCAGAAAACAACTCAAGGAACAGGTATTCAAGACAGGCTATGTTCCATGGTATCGGCGAAGAAGGGCAACAAAAATTGACCCGGAGCAGCGTGGTTATCATCGGGTGCGGGGCCCTTGGCTGCAATATTGCCAACCTGCTGGTAAGGGCCGGGGTAGGTAAAGTCAGGATTGTTGACAGGGACTTTGTCGAATATCACAATTTACATAGGCAGACGCTTTTTGATGAAAACGATGTCAAAAGCCAATTACCCAAAGCAATAGCAGCCAAAAAACATCTGCAGGAAATCAATTCACTGGTTGAAATCGAAGGAATAGTTGCAGACGTTAATTTCAGCAACGTTGAGAGATTGTGCTCCGGCATGGACGTTATACTGGACGGCCTGGATAACCTCGAAACACGCTATTTGGTCAATGATGTTTCTTTGAAACTGCGTATCCCGTATATTTATGGGGGCGCGATTTCTTCATTCGGAATGACCATGACGGTAATACCAGGCGTATCCCCCTGCTTCCGGTGCGTTTTTCCCAATTTGCCTCCGCCGAGGACCATGCCGACCTGTGAGACCGAGGGAATACTCGGGACGGCAGCATCGGCCATGAGCTCGCTTGAAGCTACGGAAGCAGTAAAAATACTGGTTGGCTCAGGCCTCATTAATAAAGACCTGGTTACCATGGATGTATGGGACATTTCTTTCGAGCGCTTTCCCATAGCCAGAAAGGAAGGTTGCCCGTCATGCGGCGGCAGATACGATTTCCTTGGGGACAAGGTCAAACTTATAAAATCGTCACTCTGCGGGCAGAGCAGGGCGGTGCAGGTCGTCGACACAGACTCAAGAGGAATTGCCCTGGACCAGCTTGCCGGACGCCTCTCCGGCGTGAAGAACCTGACGTACAATGAGTATATGCTGCGTTTTGATGTTGATGACTTTGGCATAACAGTGTTTCCTGATGGCCGTGCTATCATTAAAAATACTCTCGATGAATCGGCGGCCGAGAAACTGTATCTCAAATATGTAGGAAAGGAAAACGGGCAATAACAATGGCGTCAGTGACGGTTAAATTCAACGGCATGTGGAGACTATACGTGGGCGCCGGAACGGCTACATTACAAGCCGGCGTCATTGAGGAAGCTCTAAAGCAGATAGAAAAGGAGTTCGCTCCGAAGTTTGAAAAGAAGCTGCAGGAAAGGGGAGTCAAGCTGGATGGGGGTATTCTCAAACTTTCTTACATAACGCTAAACCGTAAGAATATTAAAGAGCTGGCGGAACGTACCCTTAAAGACGGAGATATCCTGGACCTGTTCGTTGCCGTTCCCGGCGGTTGATATGATATACTGGTAATTTAAATAGGAGTAAATGCAAGTGTCAAAACGGGATATTTTATCGGTTGCTGATTTCCCTGCTGACGAAGTAGAGCAACTGGTAAAAACAACAGTAAGAACGAAAAAGGGCCCCTGGCCGCAGGTACTGGCCGGTAAGAGCATTACGCTTCTTTTCGAGAAGCCTTCGCTCAGGACGCGTTTGAGTTTTGAGCTTGCCGTGCATCAGCTGGGCGGCTATGCCATTTATATGTCGCCGGATGAGGTCGGACTGGGAAAACGTGAGTCCGTACCGGACGTTGCACATGTTCTGAGCCGCTATGTACATGGTATTGTCGCCAGGACATTCCTGCATAAGTCACTGGAAGCGCTTGCGGCATACTCCACCGTTCCTGTAATTAATGCCCTGTCGGATTACGAGCACCCCTGCCAGGCGTTATCCGATCTTGTCACGATTTTCGAGAAAAGAGGGAAATTGAAGGGGCTTACCGTTGCTTTCATCGGTGATGGCAATAATGTTGCTAACTCGCTGCTGCTGGCCTGCTCCATGGTTGGTATCAATTTCCTGATCGCGTCGCCTGAAGAGTACAGCCTTAAGGACAACGTTTTGAAGGTGGCTAATAAGTATGCCGAAAAGAGTGGCAGCCAGATTATGCTCTTAGAGGAAGCGGCCATGGCGGCCAAGGATGCCGATGTCGTATATACGGACGTCTGGACCAGTATGGGACAGGAGGCGGAACATGAGCAGCGCTGCATCGCCTTTGCCAAATATCAGGTAGATGATAAGTTAATGTCCTATGCAAAAAAGGATGCTATTCTTATGCACCCCCTGCCTGCACATCACGGCGAAGAAGTGGATGTGGGCATTATCGACCGCTACCGTTCGGTGATATTCGACCAGGCTGAGAACCGCTTGCATCTCCAACGGACGTTGCTGTCTGAGCTGTATAAGTAGCTCTGTCACCGCAATTATCAGTAGTAATACGTATTAAGTAAGTCCCTGTTTTTTTGATAGAATGGTTATAGTTAGATGAATCCAATAGTCACCATAGTTGGCAGGCCTAACGTGGGCAAGTCAACTTTATTTAACCGCATTGCCGGGTCGCCCATCGCAATAGTCGAAGACCTTCCGGGTACTACGCGC
>JAPLHL010000309.1 GCA_026389655.1 Chloroflexota bacterium | reverse complement strand
GGCGGCGCCAGCCCCGGGAAAAGGTTCAGCCGCAAACACGACATCATTCTTTTCTATACTAAAACCGGTGACTACACGTTTAACGGCCTCAAGGAAAAATCATATAACCGCAACCTGAAACCGTATAATTTCGAAGGAGTTGAAGAGCAGCAGGATGAGGTCGGCTGGTACACTATAGTCGGTATGAAGGACTACTGGGAAATCAACATGGTGGGCAGGACCAGCCGTGAGCGCCTGGACTATCCAACACAAAAGCCCGAAGCCCTGCTGGAACGTATAATTTCAGCCAGCAGCAATGAGGGCGATATCGTGCTCGACGCATTCTGCGGCAGCGGCACCACACTGGCCGCAGCGCAAAAATTAAACCGGCGGTGGGTCGGTATCGATATTTCAATGGCAGCCTGCAAACTGGCGAAACAGCGGTTGAAAAACCTAACCGCCTGAGTTCTGAGCTTCCTGCTTGACCACATCCGGGACATCCGAAATTACGCCATCGATATCGAACTTCAGCGCCCGGTGCACGGTATCTGCATCGGTGCAGTCCCACACAAAGACCATCGTGCCATCTTTATGCAGCCTGGAAATTACATCGTTATTAAGGTCGCGGCAGGCCATACCAATAGCCATGGAATGTGTTGACTGTGTTATTGCGTCCGCGTTCTTAACGCCGGTATTGGTTATCACGGCACGCATGATATCCGGCGCAAGGTCCGCCATCCTTGCTATCAGTTCTTTGCTGAAGGATACGATCACCGTACGTGTCACATCTGCATATGACCGCAATATTTTCAGGAACTTATCCAGCGACCTTACCTGCTTGAGTTCTACGATCAAAATAGGGGCATGTCCCAGCAATTCCAGCGTTTGCTGTAACGTGGGGACCAGGTACTTGTCTTTCACCCTTATTTCATGCATTTCATCCGAGGTCATCGTCGCTATGGGTTTTCCCGCGGCATCATCATCGTGAAAAATAAAAAACGCCCCGTCCGCCGTTTCCTGCACATCGAACTCTACACCGTCAACGCCCAGTTCCAGCGCCGCCCTGAACGATTCCAGCGTATTATCGGGAAAGTTGCGGGTGAAGCCGCGGTGGGCAATATTTATGATTTTTTTCATGTTATTTATCCAGTACGGCCACTGCATCCATCTCTATCTGGGTATCTTTTATTGGCGGCCTTCTGCTTATTCCCTGTGATCTTCAACATCCGCATTATGTGAATGGGCTTCGGGTGTCAGCTTACAGTAAAGGTCATCCTTGCCGCACTGCCCACATTCTACCTGGATGGTTGTGTGCCCGATACCGAACCTTTCCAGCAGCAGGCCTTCGATCTTTCTGCGCACTGCTTCAACCTCACTTACATAACAGTCGTCAACCACCACATGGGTGCTCATTGCACGCAGCCTGGACGCAATGCTCCAGACATGTATATCATGAACATCCCTGATCTCAGGCAGGCTTTTGATAGCATTCACAACCTCTGATATATCGATATCATGGGGAACACCCTCAAGTAAAATCCTGAACCCCTCGCGGAAGATGCCGAATGCCGACACCAGTATGATTATGCTTATCAGGACGCTAACAGCAGCATCAACCCAATATAGCCCTGTAGCCATTATCACGATAGCCCCGATAATCACGCCCACCGAGGCGAGGGCATCGCCTGCCGCGTGCCAGTAGGCGCTGCGGATATTGATATTCTCCCCCTGTTCTTTGTGCAGCCACAGAGCTACAAACACATTTGCCGCCAGGCCGATTGCGGCAACGATGAGCATCATAGAGCTATTGATCACAGGATGCTGGAAGAAACGCTCATAGGCCTCATAAAGGATAATGCCCGATATTGCCAGGATGCTGACCGCATTAACGATTGCGATGATTACGCCCACGCGGTGGTAACCGAAGGTCATGCGGCTGCTCGGTGGCTTTTCCGCCTGCCTGATTCCCCACCAGCTGAGCAAAAGAGCAATCCCATCAGCCAGCACATGACCGGCATCGCTTAAGAGAGCAAGGCTGTTGGACATGATGCCGCCTGCTACTTCCAGTACCAGGATCACGCAAGTAATGATGATCCCGTATTTCAGCTTGGTGCCGGCGCCGATGGCGCCGTGATGATGATGTTCGCTCAATTTTGACTCTCTATTTTTCAGAAGTAACTAAGTATATAACGGCTGATTTAATAGACCCAAGCCCTATCGCAGCACGCCCGCCGTCTCATACGGATCGCTGTTGACCACATTTGCGCCATAGAATTCCATAGCGCCGATATCCGATGAGATGTCATTGGTATTGCCGCGGTCGACCATCCTGGAGATCACTGGAAAACCTTCCCATCCTGCACTATCTCCCAGAGGTGGAAACGCAATGCCGAGGTTGGATGATTTCACGTCCAATTTATCCCGAAAACACGACAGCACCCGGTAGATGTTGTCAGTCAGGGACGGTGTCAGCCCCGGTGAAAGTATCATGACCTCGTTTTGTTTCAGAGCAGACAGGTATACCATTATCCTCGTATCGCCGGATTTCCAGCCCAATCCCAGTGCCTCATGAACGGCAAAAAGATCGTCAAAATAATTGGGGCCGTATTTTTCTTTATACAACAGGGCTGACTTGCGGAGGCTCTCGATTTTTACATAGTGTGAGCCGCGGCCCAAAATCACCTGGGCATGGCCGTGGCGGATGCTCGCCCCAGCCCGGTTATTGCAGTTCCAGAGAAAGAGGCAGTACCGCGCCAGCGGGTCAAAATCATGCGCGCGCTGCGCCCACTTCCAGCCAGTCTCAATATAATCTGCAACCTCACTGCAACCAAAGTCCATCGGGTCGGCCTTATTAAATACGACCACACAGTGGTGCTGCTCGTACCTGGCTATATTGCCGGCGGTTATACAGTGTTTGCCCTGCACCCTTCCGAAGAGGTCTTCAGCAGTGCAGTCCAGTGGAACGGCAAACCGGTCAACTTCCTCGTCCGCGTTCGCCGCATGCTTTTCTGCCCTATGTGAGAAATTATGCGGTCTTAGGGCGCGGAGCGGATTGTAAACAGAGCTCTCAAGGGTCACAAGGTTGGTTATTTTGACTATCTTCTGGCTTGTCACACGGTCCAGGCTCCCGAACTGCGCCTTTACCCACGGCGCCATAGGCGAAGGGAGCTTGAGGTTGCCCCGGACAATATCCACGGAGAAAATACGTTCGAACATCCGCTGGTCGGCGGAGGAAAGTCCGGTTACAATATGGGCCAGGTCGACTATCGAAGGCGTCATCAATCGCGCCCCATCCGATCAGGCTGGAGTTTGTTTGGCAGGAGCGGTCAGCCGGGCAATAAGATCAGGCGTTTCCTTCTGCCCCATGCCATAGCTTATCAGCACTCCAAGCCTTTCCAGCATCGGCAATGCTGCTGCCATGTCATCTTTCTCTATCAACGATATGGCTTTCTCCAGCAGGCTGGTCTCCTCGTTGAGTTGACAGGCAAAGCCCCCAAGGTTACCGCAGCAGGGAGCGATTACTTCCGACCTCCACAGGTGCGCCTCCTTAATTTCCAGTATTTTCTTCAGCATGTCGATCCCTTCCTGGCGCGTACCGGGACCTGCCAGCTTTTTTAACGCATCCTGGTAAGTCTCTATATTAATTATCATCATAGCTGCACCACCTGCTTCTATTGTAGCGCGGTCTGCCTAATGCTTGAAATGACGGACTCCCGTGAATACCATTGCGATATTATATTTATTGGCTGCCTCAATGGCCATTTCGTCTCTGATCGAACCTCCCACCTGGATGATAGCCGTAACGCCGCCTTTAGCAGCCAGTTCAACCGTGTCCGGGAAGGGTATGAAGGCATCCGATCCAAGCACACACCCCTTAGACCTTTCCCCGGCACGTTCCAGGGCTATCTGTGCGCTTACCGAGCGGTTGGGTTGTCCGGCACCCATGCCCATTAACGTGCGGTCTTTCGCCAGCGTGATGCCATTCGATTTAACATGTTTGACTGCCTTCCAGGCGAAGAACAGGTCGTCCCACTCTTTCTGAGTGGGCTGCCTCTTTGTTACCACTTTCGGTTTGAACTCCTCATCAGTATAGAAGTCTTTCAACTGTGCCAGGAAGCCACCACTGACAGGGCGGAACTCCACCGTCTTACCCTTGGGAGGCCGGGCACCGGCCGGCATCGAAATCAATCGCAGGCTTTTCTTGCGGCCCAGCAGTGTCAGGGCTTCGTCCGAATAACCCGCTGTGATAATTACATCAAAATGGGTCTTGTCGACCTCTGTGGCAAGGTCGATCTCCATGACCTTGTTGACGGCCATGATTCCCCCATAGGCAGCGATGGGATCACCAGCCAGTGCCCTCCGATAGGCCTCCGGCAGGTCGTTATAGCTGGCAAGCCCGCACGGGTTGGTATGCTTGATGATGGCAACGGCCGGTTCCTCGAAGTCGCTCACTACATTCCAGGCTGAATCAAGGTCAATAAAATTGTTGAAGGACAACTCCGGACCGTGGTGCTGCTTGATCTGCGTAATGCCCCAGGGCTTTAATCCCGCATTTTTTTCTACATATAACGAAGCATGCTGATGGGGGTTCTCCCCATAGCGCAACCCTGATACCTTCTGAAGGGCTATGGTAAGGTCATCGGGGAACTTCTCCCCCTCGAGCAAATACTGTGAGATGGCCGTATCGTACAGGGCCACATGCTGGAAAGCTTTCTGCGCCAGCTTTTTACGTAAAGAAAGGTCAATTTTCCCGCACTTCAGAGCGTCGATAACCGAACTATAATCTGCCGGATCGACAACCACCAGTACCGCTGGGAAGTTCTTGGCGGCGGCACGTATCATAGTGGGCCCACCGATATCTATATTCTCCAGCGCGTCCTCAAGCGTGACGCCCGTCTTTGCGACCGTTTCTACGAACGGATAAAGGTTTACCACGACCATATCGATCTGCCCGATTTTGTGCTTGTCCAGTTCTTCCATATGCTTGGGCTTATCACGTCGCGCCAGTATGCCGCCGTGAACCATGGGATGCAGTGTCTTAACGCGCCCGTCCAGTATTTCAGGGAATCCCGTAATATCGGAAATGCCGTGGATCTTCAGGCCGGCCTCTGATAACGACTTCTTGGTGCCGCCGGTGCTGAAGATTTCTACTTTTAATTCCTGGAGCTGCCTGGCAAAATCCACCAGGCCTGATTTGTTTGAGACGCTCAGGATAGCTCTCATGGGACCCCCTTATCTAATTATCACTCTCTCACTGCCGTTGGCTTTAACGATCTTACCGATCTCGATAGCGCCCTGAAGCCCGGACTGCAGTTTCATCGATTCCGCAACTTCGGCCGGGCAAATAATGACCATCCCTATGCCCATATTAAAGACATGGAACATCTCCTCATCCTTGATCGAGCCCCGTTTCTGAATTAACTCAAATATCGGCGGAACATGCCAGGATGACCGGTCAATCTTGGCTGATACGCCGGCAGGCAGGATACGCGGAACATTTCCGACAAGGCCGCCGCCTGTTATGTGGGCCATGCCGTGAATTTTATCAAGAAATGGCTTCAAATCATTGTGGTAGCATCGGTGCGGCTCCAGCAACGCTTCCCCAAGCGTTTTACCCAGTTCAGGGTAGAACATCTTCAAAGCCAGGGGATCACGGTCCGTGCCGAATACCTGCCGTGCAAGTGAATACCCGTTGGTGTGTAATCCACTGGACGGAAGACCGATTATCACATCCCCCTGGGTTATTTTCTCCCCGTTAATGACTTTGGTCCTTTCCACTACGCCCACAATGAAACCCGCCAGGTCATAGTCGGAAGCTTTATACATACCGGGCATTTCCGCAGTCTCGCCGCCTATCAGCGCACAGCCTACGTCCTTACAGGCCTGCGCCAGGCCGGAGACAATAGCCGCCACTTTCTGTGGCTCCAGTTTGCCCAGAGCAATGTAGTCAAGCATGAAGAGCGGGCTGGCCCCGCAGCAAAGGATATCGTTGGTGCAGTGATTGACCAGGTCGATGCCGACAGTGTCGTGCTTGTCCATCAGTACGGCGATTTTCAGCTTGGTCCCGACACCATCCGTACTGGAAACCATCACCGGGTCATTGTACTGTTTAAGCTTGAAGAAAGCCCCAAAATGGCCTATATCCGTGAGCACTTCTGTCCCAAAGGTGGGACGGACAAGTTCCCTAATCAGGTCTTTGGTCTTATCGGCGGCGGAAATATCCACGCCAGCTTCGGCATAAGTGTCTTTACGTTTCGATTTCACTGAGGCTCCTTATAGAATTTGAGGGCAGAGTCTCCAGTTGCAATTTGTCCATTTCAAGCTGGACGGGGGTGGGATAATCCCCGGTAAAACAGGCAGCGCAGAATGCATCACTGGGCTGCCCCACCGCCTCAAGCAATCCTTCCATGCTAATGTATCCCAATGTATCAGCTCCTATGGCGTCCCTGATCTCGGGCACAGATTTTTGTGCAGCGATGAGCTCCCAACGGGTCGCCATGTCAACACCGAAAAAGCAGGGGTAACGAATTGGAGGGGCACAGATCCTCATGTGTACTTCCCTGGCCCCGGCTTTCCTCAACATAGTTATGACCCTGGGCGTAGTAGTGCCGCGCACGATGCTGTCATCCACTACTATAAGACGCTTGCCCGAGATCTCTTGAGTTAACGGGTTGAACTTGAGACGCACACCGAGCTCACGGAGACGCTGGTCCGGTTCAATAAACGTGCGTCCAACATAGCGGTTCTTGAGCAGGCCTTCATGATATGGGATGCCCGAAGCCCTAGCATAGCCGATTC
>JAPLHL010000201.1 GCA_026389655.1 Chloroflexota bacterium | reverse complement strand
TGGATATCACCGAGCGCAAGCAGGCTGAAGAAGCACT
Organism: Chloroflexota bacterium; assembly: GCA_026389655.1. GTDB lineage: Bacteria > Chloroflexota > Dehalococcoidia > GIF9 > UBA5629 > JAFGLP01. The sequence continues at coordinate 7,820 of JAPLHL010000201.1, read as the reverse complement.
GCGGGAGAGCGAGCAGCTATATCATTCATTGTTCGAGAACATGCTTAACGGATTTGCTTATTGCAAGATGCTCTTCGACCAGGGTCAGCCGCGGGACTTAATCTATCTCAGCGTTAACGCTGCCTTTGAAAAACAGACCGGTTTAAAGAACGTTATCGGGAAAAAAATAACGGAGGTTATCCCTGGTATATACGAGGCCGATCCTCATTTGTTCGAGGTCTATGGCAGGGTGGCATTAACCGGTATACCCGAGACTGCTGAGATATATTCATCAGCTTTGGGGCAGTGGTTATCATTATCTCTATATAGCCCGAAAAAAGAGTACTTTGTGGCGATATTTGATATTATCACCGAGCGCAAACTGGCGGAAGAAAAACTTGAAAAAAGTTACGAATCTTTGAAGAAAACCCTGAATGACGCTATCAATACCATGGTCAAAATCGTGGAAATGAGAGATCCGTATACTGCAGGCCATCAGCAGAAAGTAGCCGACCTGGCAATCGCCATAGCCGGGCAAATGAAGTTGGAAGATACCCGGATTGATAAGCTCAGGATGGCCGCAGTAATCCATGATATCGGAAAAATGTATATTCCTTCGGATATTCTCAGTCGACCTGGAAAACTTTCCGATATGGAATTTAGCTTGATAAAGACCCATTCCCAGAGCGGCTACGATATTGTGAAAAGCATGGATTTCCCGTGTGTTATCGCACAGGCTGTCCTGCAGCACCATGAAAGGCTGGACGGTTCAGGTTATCCCAATCAGCTAAAGGGTGAGGATACTCTGCTGGAATCCAAAATACTTGCTGTTGCAGACGTGATTGAAGCCATGTCTTCACACCGTCCTTATCGGCCTGCGTTGGGTATTGATAAGGCACTGGAGGAAATATCAAAGGGCAAGGGCACACTTTTTGATTCAGATGTGGTGGATGCCTGCCTGGAGCTTTTCAAAAGCGGTAAGTTTGAGTTTAGGCCTGCATGATACTTAGCGGGGTTGTTTTTTACATCATCGCAAACTCGGCACACAGCTGGGCTAATTGATGGGGGTGCTGTCAATGAAACATCCTGTTATCGGGGACAAGCATTTTTACATATTGCTTGCCCTCTTCGTTGCCTGTGCTGTCTTATATTACTTTGGTGAATTGGTCATACTCTATGGATGGGAAGCCTTGCGCTGGCCTATCTTCTACACAATACATGATCTGCAAAGAATGCTTTTCCTGGTACCTGTTTTATATTCCAGTTACTACTACAGGTTGCGTGGAGCCATTCTGGCAAATATTATATCGCTTCTGATATTCCTGCCGCGCGCTATTTTTGTTGCCCCCGGTCTTGAGACCACTATAAGGACGGCATTTTTTGTGATAATGGCTGCTGTATTCAGCGTCCTTACGGTGCTCATATTTAATCAAAGGGATAAACAGAATAAATTGATGGAGGCCGTAAAACAATCTGAAGAGAAAAACCGCGTTGTCCTGGACCAGATGTATGACTCCTATTACGAAGTGGACCTGGCCGGCAACTTTACCTTCGTCAACAATTCTGTGTGCCGCAATCTCGGGTATTCGCGGGAAGAACTGATTGGAAGTAATTATCGCATTACAGTTCCTGACGATGATATCAAACCTGTGCTGATCGCTTTCAATGAAGTATTCAGGACGGGAGCACCCAACACGGGCTTTGCCCATGGAATACTCTGCAAAGACGGTCGCATTATATTTGTTGAATCCTCAATATCCCTGCGGAAAAACGAGAAGGGTGAGATCATCGGTTTTCGGTCTATCAGCCGTGATGTAACTGAGCACAAGCAGGCAGAGGAAGATCTCAGGCTACGTGAAGCACATCTTAGGAGCCTTGTAAATATCTTGCAATTCGATACAGCTTCGGTGCAGGACTTCCTGGACTATGCTCTTAATGAAGCAATCAAGCTTACAGAAAGCAAAATCGGCTACATCTACTACTATGATGAAGAAACAAAAGAATTCACTTTGAATACCTGGTCACAGGATGTAATGAAAGAATGTACGATAGCTGAAAAGAAAACGCAGTATCATCTGGAAAAAACTGGAATATGGGGTGAAGCAGTTCGTCAGCGCAAGCCAATTGTAGTGAACGACTTTCAGTCCCCTCATCCGCTGAAGAAAGGCTACCCGGAAGGCCATGCGAAGCTCTACAAATACCTGACGGTACCGGTTTTCAGGGAGAACCGGATTGTCGCGGTGGTCGGTGTGGCCAATAAACAATCGGATTATACCCAGACGGACATATTACAGCTCACTTTGCTGATGGACTCGGTTTGGAAAGCAACGTACAGCAAGCAGGCGGGAGAGGCGCTGAGGGAGAGCGAGAAAAAATACCGCCTGCTTATCGAGAATATCAATGATGTGTTTTACACCCTGGATAACCTGGGAAATATAACCTATGTCAGCCCGGTAGTTGAGCGGTTTACCCTGTACAAGGTCAGTGACTTAATAGGGAAACCTTTTATCCCGCTCATTTACCCGGATGACCTGCCGGGCCTTTTAGACAGTTTCAACCGCCTGGTATCCGGGCAATTGGAGCCCTGGGAATTCCGCATACTGGATAAAGACGGCAGGATAATATTTGTGCGTACTTCCAGCCGGCCCATATATGAAAATGGCGAGATCGTGGGTATTACAGCCCTGATGACCGATATCACCGGGCGTAAGCAGATGGAGCAGAAGCTCGAGGAAATTGCGACCCACGACTTCCTTACGGGATTGCCGAACAGGGTATTGCTGCTGGACCGCTTCACCGTAGCGGCAGCGATGGCTCAGCGCAATAAAGCCAGGCTTGCCGTCATGTCGTTGGACCTGGACAAGTTTAAATTGATCAATGATGTATACGGCCACGGCGCAGGGGACCAGGTGCTTAAGATCATCGGCACCCGGCTTACGGCGGTAATACGTGCCAGCGATACGTTGGCCCGCATTGGGGGAGACGAGTTTGTATTGGTGACGATGGAGACCGGCCGGATGGAAGACGCCACGGCCGTAGCACAAAAAATACTGGATTCCTTTAAAGAGCCGTTACTTATCGATGGTAATCATTTGTATGTGTCTACCAGTATAGGTATCGCCATTTACCCCGAAGATGGGCAGGACCTGGAAACCCTGACTAAAAAATCTGACGCCGCCATGTATTACTCCAAGGGTCACGGCCGCAATCAGTTCAAATTCTTCAGCGATGGCGATGTCTAGATTAGTTGAGATCACATAGGCGGCAGTGGTAAATCAGCATCATCTCTGGTTAGCAATTCTGCAAAACGTGCTATATACTATTAGCAGATTAGTGGGGCTGTAATATGTGTTGAAGGTAACCTATGCCACTGAAGTCAAAGCAAGCTAAAGGTGAACGCGGGGTGGCGGGGCAGGTGGATAATATAGCTCTGAGCCGTGATCTGGTAGATGCCGTCCAAAGCGGGGTTTACATTGTCCAGTCCAGGAAATTTGTTTACGTAAATCCGTTCTTCGCCAAGTTAACCGGCTACTCGTGTGAAGAATTAATAGGGACGCTGTCCTCCAAATTGGTATTGCCGCAAGACAGGCCGGCGGTCAGGAAGAAGGCAATAAGAAACCTGAAGAGCCGCCTTGGCTCCAAACCTTTCGAATACAGGTTCATCAAGAAGAACAGCGAGATCATATGGGTCATGGAAAGGGTCTCTTCGATCGAATACATGGGTCAGCAGGCAGCTCTTGGGAATTGCGTGGACATCACCGAGCGCAAGCGGGCGGAGGAAGCGTTACGGGAGAACGAGGAGAAATACCATAACCTCTTTGATAACGCTATGGAAGCCATCTTTGTTGCCCAGGCGGGTAAGATCGTTTTTCTCAACCCCCAAATGACGAAAATGACCGGCTATTCCTCTGAGGAAATAATGGAAAAGCCTTTTATCGATTTCGTCCACCCGGATGACAGGGAAATGGTTTTTACCGAGAATAGGAGATGGTTAAAGCAGGGGACAATCTCTAGCAGTTATGATTTCAGGGGCATTAAGAAAAATGGCGATTTCACATGGGCGCAATTCAGAGCGGTCCTCATAACATGGGAGGGCCAACCAGCAACCCTGAATTTCTTGGAGGACATCACCGAGCGCAAGCTGGCCGAGAGAGAACTAAAACAATCATCTGAGCGGTAACGCAATTTGTTTGAAAATTCCGGCCCCGCAATTACGATCATCGATGAGAACGGACGGTACCTGATGGCCAACAAGAAAGTGGCCGCCAGTTATGGAAAAACACCAGAGGAATTTGTCGGAAGGTCAATATATGACTTCGTACCCAAAGAAATGGCAGAACGCTATATAAAGTCCAACCGCCGGTTGCTGGCCAGAGGAGGGCAACGGGAGTATGAGGACACCTTAAAACTTCCCACAGGAGAGGAGCGGTCTTTCCTGTTCCTTGACATATGCCTCAAAGACGACGATGGCAGATACTTCGCCATCCAGAGCAGCGGCATAGATATCACAGAGCGTAAGCAGGCGGAGCAGGCGTTACGGCTGAGCGAAGAGAAGTTTCGTCTGCTTATTGAGAACAGCTACGATATTATCTATACGCTATCTTTAGATGGGATATTAACCTTTGTTTCCCCTGCATGGACTGTGCTCCTCGGGCATCCGGTAAACCAGGTAGTTGGACAACCATTACTGACATTTATCCATCCGGATGAGGTTGCGACGTGCATGACAGCCTTGGGAGAAGGGCTCATAGCAGGTCAACCGGTGAAGGATTTCGAGTACCGCGCGTGTCACATGGACGGGTCCTGGCGTTGGCATACTACAAGTGCTGTTCCTTTAAGAGATGAAGTCGGTACGATCATTGGTGTAGAGGGCATCTCCCGCGATATCACCGAGCGCAAACGGATGGAGCAAAAGCTCGAAGAAACGGCGACCCATGATTTCCTTACGGGATTGCCAAACAGGGTATTGCTGCTTGACCGGTTCACCATTGCAGCGGCATTGGCTCACCGCAATAAAGCCAGGATTGCCGTTATGTCGTTGGACCTGGACAAGTTTAAATCCGTCAATGACACGCTTGGTCATGGCGCAGGGGACCAGGTGCTTAAGGTTATCAGCACTAGGCTTACGGGACTAATACGTGCCAGCGACACTTTAGCCCGCGTTGGGGGAGACGAGTTTATATTAATGATGATGGAGACCGATCATATGGGAGACGCCACTGCCATAGCCCAAAAAATCCTGGTTTCTTTTAAAGAGCCGTTGCTAATCGACGGTCATCAGGTACAGTTGGCTACCAGCATAGGTATTGCCATCTACCCCGAAGACGGGCAGGACTTGGAAACCCTGACTAAAAAATCTGATTCTGCATTGTATTACTCCAAGGGTCCCGGCCGGAATCAGTTTAAATTTTTCAACGATGGCGATGTCCGCATGGGAGGAGATCACAGAAGCGGCAACTGATTTAAGTAACTGGATAATCTCGCAGTTATTTTTTATTGGCCATGCCTTTGACTGCCTGCATAAGCGCATTGGCCACCAGCGAGCCGGACTGTGACCGGTAAGAACCGCCCATAGCGCTGCTGGAGACAATGGCGTTCACGGACGCCTCGATATTACTGCCGCCTTTGGATTTGGTATTCATAAAAGCCATGCCGGCGTTGAGAATGTTACCGATATCAAGGCCTTGAGAAGACTGCGGCCTTACAACGTAATCGTCTCGTTGATCTCCATAGTACGCACTTCTGTTCCATGACATTGCTTGCGCACTTTTATCAAGAAAGGATCGATATTGACTGCCGTTGAAATGGGAGGGTAGAAGTCATCCTGGTGGTGTGCAATGACCATGCGCGGCTTGAGAACGCGGACGTATTCGCACGCTACATCGTAAATACGGGTATGTCCCTGCAACGGGACCAGCAGCAGGTCCAAAGGGTGGGATGCAAGACGTTCCAGTTCCTCAGGCGTTGATCCTGCTGTGCCGAAGTGGTGTATCGTAAACCCATCTATCATGAATCGCCAGCTTAGCACCTGTCCTTTCGGGTAGCCCAGGTGCATGTTAAGCAAACGTGGACCATTGCTGCCTATCTGCCATAGTGTGCGTGCCACGAGCGGGATATCGAACTTAACGTGACGGCTGAAAAAAGCCTGGGCCTTATAACCGCCGAAGTCGGCCGTATAGCCGTCTTCTGTTACGGCATGAACGCGATTTTTATCAACCCCTTTCCTTGCCAGCGTAGCTGCAGCGGTTTTTGAGCAGTAGACATTTGAAGAATCCATTGCGGTAATTGCCGGTACGTCTGAAAGATGGTCGAAGTGACCGTGACTTATGAAGATCTGCCCGGCGTCGCAAATATCATGCGGCCGCATGCTTTGCACAGGTTTGGAATTGGCATTGCGCGTAAGGTAAGGATCGATGAGAAATCTATGATCACCAGCCTCAATCTGGAACCCGGCGGTGCCCAGCCACTGGAGCTTCATGCGTGTTACCTCGCTGCTGTAAGCTGAGCGTATTTTACATCTGGCTTTGCATGCATGCAATTGGCTGTTTCGTTTTAGCCTTAATTTCTGTAGCTTCACTGGTACAGCGTTAGTCGCCTCTCGTATTGCCCCTGGCCAGTGAAGCAAATATACCGCCAAAACATAACAATGTGAAGACTATGAAAGCTATTCGCACACAATCAATGAATTGCGGGTAATATTCAGGTGTTATCTGCTCATGACCTATTATTACGGCGATGATGAGCATGGCTATACCCATGCTTAGCATCTGGCCTATTAGTCGCATGGTGGCCAGCGTGGCGGACGCAATGGCCAGCGATTTCTTCTCGACCGAGCTCATTATGGCATTGGTGTTGGGTGAAGAGAAAAATGCGAAGCCCAGCCCCAGTATTATCAGGCTCAGGATGATATAAGTAAGTTGGCTATTGTTATCAAGAAACACGAGTAGTAACAGCCCTATCATGGTTAGTCCCATGCCCCCTGAGACCAGCAGGCGTATTTCGAACTTATCTGACAGCTTGCCGGTAAGTGGAGAGAAAACGGCCTGTATTACCGGCATCACCAGGATGACCATGCCGGCTTCTCCGGGCGGTAAACCCTTGATATATTGCAAGTAAAGGCTGAGCAGGAAAGTGACTGCAAATGTGGCAGCGTAGTTGATCAGGGCTGCCAGGTTGGACAGGCCGAATACACGGTTGCTTATAAATAGCTGGATGTTAAGCACCGGGCTCTTTACCCTTAACTCACGCGCAATAAATCCGGCCAGTATAACGATGCTGGCTGCAATTGCAACAAATCCTGACCAGCCGGGAAGCTCAGAGAAGCCCCAGATCATGGCGATCAGTCCGGCGCCGTATATTACAGATCCTGCAAGGTCGAATTGTTCTCCCTTTGCTGCCGCCCATTCTCCTTTGATCAGCCGCAGTGTCAGGATAAAGGCAACCAGGCTGAGTAATGCCATCAGCCAGAATATGCTCCGCCATCCTGGAGCTTGGGTGAGCAGCCCGCCCACGAACGGCCCGAGTGATAAGCCGATATATACACAGGCTACATTTATACCCAGCACATGCCCGCGTTTTTCGGGTGAAGTGCCCATAACCAGGAGTGCCGTGCTGGTGCTGAATATCATGGCGCTGCCAAGGCCCTGGATTGCACGTGATATTATCAGCATCATTGTGCTGCCGGAGATGGCTGCCATTATCGCAGAAAGGATATACACAGCGAGCCCCGATAGCATCATTTTTTTCATCCCGTGAATATCGGCTAATCTGCCCAGCGGCACCAGGAATATTGCGGTAGCCAGCAGAATGGAAGTTGCCACCCAGCTCAGGCTGATGGCATC
>JAPLHL010000514.1 GCA_026389655.1 Chloroflexota bacterium | reverse complement strand
GCCTCATTTTTTATTATCTGTGGTGATCTGCCCGGGCTGACATCGCTATCGACACTTGCTTAGCATGTTATAATATGTAAAATTAATGTTTGGGAGGTTGATTGTTTATGCAAAGGTTTGCCAGGTATGTAATTGTTGCCCTCTTTTCCCTGATCCTCATTTTCACGGTTGTTGCCCCGGCCTGCGCCCCCGCGGTCCCTGCCACTCTACCCCCGGCAGTCAGCGTGCCGGCAGCGCCGGCCAAGCTTCCACCGACCCCCGCCGGAATGATCAATTCCGCACTCGGACCTATCTCCCCGGATAAGCTGGGACAAACGCTTATCCACGAGCATTTCGCCTTCGCCTACCCTGGCTGGACGGCCGATGACTCTATCGCACCCTACGATCGCCAGGCCGTTATCGATAACAGCCTGAAGATAGCCCAGTTGGCCAAATCGGTTGGCATTCAAACCATAGTTGATCCTACCCCCAACGATTGCGGCGGACGCGATCCGCTGGTTTACAAGGAAGTCTCAAAACAGACCGGTGTTAATATTATCTGCACAACCGGCCTTTATTTTGAAAAAGAAGGCTCACCTGCCTACTGGGAATCCAGGGTCGCCTGGGGAGTTGATTTATCCAAGATGATATCCGAGCTTTTCATTAAGGAGATCACTGAAGGTATCGGCGCCACCGGTGTCAAGGCCGGCGCCATCAAGGTCGGAACCAGCCCGGTTATGACCGATTATGAGAAACTTGTCCACAAGGCGGCTATCATAGCGCAAAAGGCCACAGGAGTCCCCATCATAACCCACACAGAAGGCCCGACCGGTGGCGTCGAGCAGGCTGAGTTCCTCATCACCAACGGCGCAGACCCCAAGAAAGTTATGATCGGCCACGTTACGAATTCCAAGGACATCGAGTACCACCGCGCCATTCTCGCCAAGGGCGTGAAGGTCGGCTTCGACCGTCTGGGACTGGCGGTCCTTTACGGGGTCCCCGATGATCTCAGCGTCAAGAATATCGCCACGCTGGTTAAGGATAATAACTATGGTGACAGGATATTATTATCCCATGACACGGTCAACCTCTGGTTGGGCCGCTCGCTGGTCAAAGATGTCCCCGAAAAGGCTATGCCTCTTTTCAAGGATTGGCGCATCGACCATGTTTCCAAGGACATCCTTCCCATGCTCAAGGCACAGGGACTGACCGACGACCAGATCAACACGATCATGGTCGGAAATGCCAGGAACCTTTTCCTCGGCAAATAAAATAACTCCAAATAAAAAGGCAGGGGCGAGTGCCCCTGCCTTTGCTTATCCTTACTTAAACACTGATACCATGTAAAATAGCTCACCCCCAGGTAGGCACAGCTATTCAGTACCGTTACTTTTGACTGCTAACAGCGCATAGGCCGTGAGATATTAATCAGGCACGGATCAATAACATTACCGCGCTGATTAAGGCAAAAACGGCGAGGGCCAATATCATGGCCGCTACGAATATGACTGACCAGTCTTTGTCCCGTATGGCGTTAACCATGAACCACCCGCCTATCAATCCCATCAGTGCAGCGATGACCAGGCACCCAATGCCCAACCCTATATTAAATGCCAACTGCATCTATTTCATCGCACCTCAACTGATATCTTCATCTACCAATTTATCAGAAATCAAACCCATATATCAATGTCGGGTTATCAGATTATTTCTTGTGCATAAAGCCCGTGTGCTAAAATCATCCGGATTATGAGATACTCAAGCCGGGGCAATAGAGCGTGACCAGCAACAAGATTGCCATCATCGGCGCCGGGGCCGTGGGCGGGTATTACGGAGCCAGGCTGGCTGAGGCCGGTCACGAGGTCTACTTCCTGGTTAGAAGGGATTACCACGCCGTCACAGCCATCGGTCTCAACGTAACCAGCCCGGACGGCGACTTCGTCTTAACCAATCCCCGCGTCGCTAAGAACAGCGAGGAAATAGGTCCCGCCGATTGGGTCATCTGTGCACTGAAGTCCAGTTCTCTGCAAGATGCGCATAAACTGGTCCGGCCCTGCGTAAGCCCCGGCACGCGGATCCTGGTGTTGATGAATGGGCTGGGGCTCGAGGAACATTTCGCAGGCTGGTTCGGTGACGGGCGCGTTTTCGGCGGACTGGCCTTTACCTGCATCAACCGCGGTAAACCCGGATACATACACCACCTGGCATACGGTACGGTTACCATCGGGCATTTCCAGGATAACCCGGCGGAACTTGAAACAGCGCTATCTCTTTGGTCAGGCAGCAAAGTCCAGATTTTATCCACCCCATCCCTGAGGCGTGCCCGCTGGGAGAAGCTTTGCTGGAATATCCCGTTCAGCGGCCTCTGCGTGGCGGCAGGGGGCATTACCACTGACCGCATATTGAGCGATAAAGGGCTTAAAGCCGCGGCGCTCAACCTGATGGAGGAAGTCATCGCCGCCGGCAAC
>JAPLHL010000143.1 GCA_026389655.1 Chloroflexota bacterium | reverse complement strand
TGTCAAAGGCAAATCGGATAAGCCCGTTTACCTTTACATCAAGGACGGCAAGCCCGAACTCAAAGATGCTGCCGGCCTGTGGGGAAAAGACACGCATGAAACCCAGGCTGCCATCCGTAAAGAATATGATGATCAGCGAATACGCGTAGCCTGCATCGGGCAGGCAGGCGAGAACCAGGTGCTATTTGCCAACATCATGACCCAGGACGGCCACTGCGCCGGGCGTGCCGGTATGGGTTGTGTTATGGGCTCCAAGAAGCTCAAAGCTATTGCCGTACGCGGCAAAGCCAAGATTCCCATGCACGACCCGGAGAAGTTCAGGGAAATTGCCCGTGCAGCCATGGAAGAGGTCAAGACCGGCTTCATTTCGCAGGTAATGCGCGATACCGGTACCTGTGGCTGGGTGGATTCCGGCATCAGCTATGGGGATACTCCGACCAAATATTACACTACTGTAACCATGCCCGAGGCGACGGAAATCAGCGGCGTATCGCAGAACGAGAAATACCAGGTGGGCAATACGGCATGTTTCGGATGCCCCATTGGCTGCCGCAAGGTGCTGCATGTTAAAGAAGGTCCCTTCAAGACCGAGGAACCCATTGAAGGACCTGAATACGAGACCCTCATTGCATGGGGACCCCTTCTCATGATCGCCGATATGGGCGCCATTAACCATATGAATACGCTGGTTAACGGCTTCGGAATGGACAGCATCAGCAGCGGCGCCAGCGCGGCCTATGCATTCTATCTTTACGAGAAAGGCGTGATCACGTCCAAAGATACCGGCGGCCTGGAATTGAAATGGGGTGATATCGATGCAGCTATTAAGCTTATGAACCTCATTGCAAAGAACGAGGGTTTCGGCAAGATAGTCCAGGAAGGTACCAAGCGCATGGCTGCCAGGTACGGACGTCCGGGCGAGGCCATGCAATGTAAGGGACTCGAGTTTCCCATGCACGACATCGATATGATAAATGCATCTACCGGATGGAACATGGACATGGACTCTATATTGAAGGCCGGTGAGCGCAATTTTCAGTTGATGCGGGCCATGACATGCAAGCTGGGAGTAACACCCGAGGACGATAAGCTGCCTGAGATCGCATTACGTCCCATACCCGACGGCGGACAGGAAGGCAACGTACCCAATATGGCCAAGATGATGCCCGAATACTACACCATACGCGACTGGGACAACGTTAGCGGTAAGCCGACCAAAACACGCATGGAAAGCCTGGGTATGGGCGAACTGGCAGCCACTATGCATATCAGCTGATATAAGGACAGTTCGCGCAAAACATCGCCGGGCTTCGCTTTTAGCGCAAGTCACGTCTTAATAGCGGGATTGCAATAACGGCTATCCTTCTTTAAGGACTGTATGTTTTCGGATTTCATAGGCTTCAATTGCACGGTTGATTGCAATGCCGGCAAGCAGGATACCCAGGCCGTCCGCAATCATCATGGCAGGGATCGCTACCTTTACTATCTGCCAGACATCGGGAGTTGGTTTCGATATAAGCATGGCCAGCGTCCCATGTATGAACTCTATGACAACAGCGACCACGATGCTGACCCACATGTTCAGTATTTTGCCGTGCCTGAACTGGTAGATCAGCCCTGTAATCAGCCCTGCTATAACGGTAGATATTGAACACGACACGTCCGTAATACCGCCAAGCGTGTAGCGGTGGATACCCCCCACCAACCCTGCGCCGACACCGATAATGGGCCCGCCGATCAGTCCAGCCACCATGGGCCCGAGATCCCTGATGCTGCTGATTGCGCCGCTATCCAGCTTTATCCCGGTATATGTGCCGAATATGGAAAACCCGCCGAACAGCAGGATACAGAAGATATAATCGTACCAACGGGCTTCTTTAAATAACACGCGCCTGACGAATGCAACGTTGAAAGAGACTTCCATGAATACGAAGACGAAGACCTCGGTTGAGGCGAAAAGCCCTAATATATCAACTGTACTGTTCTCAGCGCTGGAAAAAAGCCTTGATATATCAGTTATACCTGTAATATTCATATATTATTGATAACCATTCAGGCAGAGATGCCTATCATATCATTCCATTAAATCGCCGCGCGTATTGTACCAGATTCCCCTTTTTTAAGGCTATTTCATCTCCGGTCAAACTAAGGTTGAAACAGGGGAGTCAGCTCAATTACTCGCCCTGTTTAATATTCACAAGTATTAATATTAGCGCAAAATCATGCCGTGGCGTTAATAATATAGCAGCTATACATCACGGTCTAAGCTATAATATTAATCATGCCCGATGACAAAACCGGTCCGTTAAAACCAATTAAATGGTACAAGGATCTGGCCGCCGGCAAGGAAAGGCTGGAAGCCGGAGCATTCCTGGTGGAAGGCACACGGGCCATTAACCAGGTTACAGGCAGCAAGCCGGACGAAATTATAGAAATTCTATCTACCGGAAATTTATCGCCCGCCTATAGCGATTATACCGTTCGAGTCGTTACCGAGAGACAGTTACACTCAATTTCCTCAACAAAGACACCTCAGTCGACCATTGCCGTCGTTCGTCTTCCACTTGATATATACTCGGACCACCTGCCAGACTATACCGGCGCTAAAATCCTGCTGCTTGAAGATATACAGGACCCGGGAAATGTGGGCACTCTCATCCGTTCTGCCGTTGCCTTCGGTTTTTCCGGAGTTATCCTGACGGAAAAATGCGCAGACCCCCTGTCCCCGAAGTGCATCCAATCAACCGCCGGTACAGTACTATCTTTATGGATCAGAAGAACTTCCCACTACATGGAGCTTGTGGAAAAGCTGAAACTTGGCGGATACTTCATGGTGGCTGCAGACCTCCGGGGCGAGGAAGACACAACGGTCCTTCAACAGCAGGACAAGCTCTTGCTTGCGCTGGGGAACGAGGCATCCGGCCTCTCAAAATCAGTATTGAACGCAGCTAATTACAGGTTAAAAATCCCGATAGTACAGGAAAAAGCAGAATCGCTTAATGTAGCAGCCTGCGGTGCCATATGCATGTACCTGAGTCGTAAATAATAACCCGTTGCCTGCACAGAAATATCTCAATCAAACGGATACCGGGACACGTAATGGCGGGGATGCTCTGGACGAATAAAAAGGGACGCCAATCGCTGCAACTTTAAGGATACCCGTGATATTGCTATAATGCGATTATGGCCATGAAGCCCGGATTATTTTTTCTGCTGGCAACTGTAATTGCGGTTTCGATGTTAGCGGGGTGCGTTGCCTCATGCAACGATCCGCTGCATGGCAATTTTAAAGTATATCCTGGCACTGTTGAAGAGGGTCAGCCCCCTTCCAATACGTATACTGCGCCTGCCGTTGCCCCATCTGACACTACGGAACGGCATATCACTATCACGGAAAGCAATAGCGTATTTTCCATTGGTGTTCCAAAAGGCTACCGTGAAGAGCGGCAGGTAACCGCCGAAAAACCCATTGATTACTGGTTTGAATATATCGGCGAAAACGTTACTTTAACAGTCAATGGAAATGACCTGGAAGTACCTGTTAGGCGCACGACCACCAAGCTGGGATACACATCATCCGTAACCAGTTTCAGTTACACTATATATAACTACTCATCGGCGGCCACTTCCTACAACCTGCGTATGACACCTTCAAAAGCGGGGGACTCAGTACCCGCTGTAACGCGGGAGAAATGGATTGCGCCCTGACCTGACTCAGGCACCCAGCGGTTTGCCGCAGTAGGCGCAGAAGGCCGCTCCTTTGGGGACCTTCTTACCGCAGGCAGGGCAGGCCATAGCAGGTTTGAAGAACTGGCCGGCGATAGAAACAATTTGCTTACGCGTGTCCCGGCTTTTTTCAGCGATGAAGGACACAGCCGATTTAACCCCACTGGAGGCCTGTTCCTGGGTAATGGCGCTTCTCTCAGAGATAACCTGTGCTATCTCCTTGAATTTATTCGCGGCCTGGTGCTGAGCGGCATCGCTTTTCTTGATCAGCACGTTGGCAGCGTCGCTGCCCCGTTCCAGGGCCTCGGCATAAACGACTTTTAATTCTTCAGGATTGAGCTTCTCGCCATTAGCACACCACTGGTAAATAGCTTCGCCGATCACGTAGGTCCCTGAGTAGGAGACCACTATCTTGGGCACAATACCTATTACCGGTATGAGGCCGGCCAGGTAACGCGCCATTTGCCTCCAGATAAAAGCTGAGCCAACTA
>JAPLHL010000326.1 GCA_026389655.1 Chloroflexota bacterium | reverse complement strand
CATTTATTATAGAGCCCAAAGGCTCACGAAATTTAGCCTGTTGCGACTTGTTTGGCAGTGAAGATAATGCCACAATTTATTAATTTAATAAACAATACGTAATTGACAGGGATAGACCGGTGGTTGCTGTGAGCGATAATTGAATTTATCGAGGCGGGGGTGATGGTGCTCCCGCCTCAATATGAAACATATACAGATTGTTAGTAAAGGAGGAATTAAATGGCGGATACAAACAGCGCGATGAATGAGATTCAGCTGGTGGTATTTGATCTGGCATCAGAGCACTACGGCGTCGATATTTCGGATGTGCGCGAAATAATGCGTATGCAGAACATCACGAAGGTACCGGGAGCAATGTCATATGTAGAGGGTGTAATAAACCTCAGGGGAAAAGTATTGCCGGTACTCGATTTAAGAAAGCGGCTGGGACTTACAGTTGCGGAACAGACCGAAGAGAGCCGTATTGTAGTCGTTGATATTGCTGATGGCGAGGTAGGAGTAATCGTGGACGCCGTGACCGAGGTGTTACGCGTTCCGAACGCATCTATCGAGCCGCCCTCTTCCATGGTGGCGCAGGGCAACTCGGATTACCTTCGCGGTATAGCCAAACTGACGGACAGGCTGATAATTTTACTCGATTTAAATAAGCTGCTGTCATCTAAGGTTGATGCAGATGCGATCGCCAAGGTACTTGGAGAAAGCAGGATTGAAGCAAAAATTGAAGATACTGACAAAGTGGTTGCAGCCGCAAAGTCAAATGGCAATGGTAAAAGAAAAATGGCGGTTGCTTAGTCATGTCCGGGAGACGTCCCGCTGAAGGAGCGTTAGATATGCCCATATCAAGCAGGATACGAAGATGATCATTAGCTGTGAAATCAGTCCTGAAGAGCTAAAAGTGTTTATGGAAGAAGCTGAGGAACATATTCAGCTTCTGGATGAAGACATTATTAAACTCGAAAACGAGGGAACTAACCAGGAACTGCTACAGGAAATTTTCCGCGCGGCTCACACGTTGAAGGGCTCTTCGGCCATGCTGGGCCATGAGCGGATGGCTGAAGTTACGCATGCCATGGAAAGCCTGCTGGATAAGTTGCGCAACCATAAAATTAGCGTAAATTCCAAAATTATAGATGCCCTGCTTTTTAGTCTTGACGCTCTGAAAATACTCAAGGGAGAGATCATCACCCGGCGCGAGAGCGACGTGGATATCCCATCAATAGTCTCACGGCTAAATGAGTCAGCGGAGGCGGGTAACTGCGAGAAAGCTGAAGAAGCAGGGACCCCGAATAATAGCGCAGGCAAGACAGGGAAGCTGATCAATCTTAATAAAAATGCAGCAAGTAAGATCGCCAAGGCCCAGAAAAATGGGCTAAACGTTTATGTGGTTAAAGTATTTATTGATAAAAAAAGCGAATGGCTCGCTGTCAGAAGCCTCCAGATTCACAATGACCTGGTCGCCATGGGTGAGTTGGTCGCATCTGTTCCTGGTTTAAAGGAAATTGAGCAGGAAAAGGTAACTCCCGAGTTTAACGCTGTTGTATGCTGCCGCCGTACGAATGATGAGATAGAGCAGACTCTCATGCTTATTTCCGATATTGAGAAGGTGATAACAGCCGGCTACGGTACAAGCGAAGCAGAAGGGCTTCTAAAATCATCTGACGGGGAAGAGGGTAAAACATCAGTACCAGAGGATGTTTCCGGTAACGATACCAGACCGGATGGCAGGCCTGCCGATGGTAATGCTAAGGCGGAAGTCATGCAGAGCATCCGTGTAGATGTAACGGTTCTTGACAACCTGATGAATATGGTGGAAGAGCTGGTAATTGACCGTTCCAGGATAAGCCAGGTCGGCAAACTGCTCGAGGGGAAATATCCCGATGATGAGCTTGTTGGCGATCTCGGAGATACCTCTAATCATATTGTAAAGGTCATTAATGAGCTTTATCAGGATATTATGAAAGTCCGAATGGTCCCGGTCAGCCTGGTTTTCAGCAAATTTCCCAGGCTCGTGCGTGACACAGCCCAAAAATTGCAGAAGAACCTGGATTTTGTCATCAAGGGTGAAAATACAGAGCTTGATAGGACCATTATTGAAAAGATACATGATCCGCTGGTCCATTTACTCAGGAATGCCGTGGACCACGGCATTGAAACTCCTGAAGAGCGAAAGGCAAAAGGTAAAACTGAGAAGGCGTTAGTAAGGCTCTCAGCCTATCAGGAAGAAGGGCATATAGTTATCAAGCTTGAAGACGACGGCAAGGGAATTGACCCGAAGCGGGTGAGGGACTCGGCCATAAGAAAGGGTTTCCTGTCGGCGGAAGCTGCGGGCAAATTATCTGATCAGGAAGCTATCGATCTGATTTTCTCCCCCGGCATGTCAACTGCCGAAAAAACCACGGACGTTTCAGGGAGAGGGGTCGGCCTTGATATTGTCAGGACCAATATTGAGCGGCTGAATGGTAATGTAGCGCTGGAAACGAAGGTCAATCAAGGTACGACTTTTATTATCAAATTGCCGCTTACTGTCGCTGTATTCCAGGGGCTGGTAGTAACTGTCTCAGGATCAAGCTTTATTGTCCCGCTGGTTTCTGTCATGGAGACTATAAAGATCAAGACTAGCGAAATAAAAACTGTTCAAAAGAGGGAGGTCATGAGGCTTCGTGACATGGTTGTTCCTCTCATGAGGATGAGCAGAGTTCTCGGTACCGGTCTGGAGGCAGCGGACAAGACAGAAGATTATGTGCTGGTTGTTAAGGCAGGTGACAGGGTGGCCGGCATCGTGGTAGATGATCTCAGAGAGCAGATGGAATTCGTTATTAAGTCGCTAGGGAAATATTTCGGTGAGCTACAAGGCATCGCAGGGGCAACAATTCTCGGTAATGGAGAAGTGGCCCTTATTTTGGATATACCTACGTTGATCAGGATGTTTGCGCAACAGGGGCAAACTGGTAACAAACACGGTTTGACTGTAAATACGGCTAGATTTTAATTTTAGGAGGAAAAACACGGAATGGCTGTTAACGAGGTCTCGATGCAAGAGGAAATGCTGATATGGGAAGACCTTATGAAAAAAGGTATGACCAATTCAATCAATGGACTATCCAAGATGGTCGGCAAGGAATTCCAAATCAATTCCATAAAAATCCGCAAGGTCCCCGCCAAAGAAATGCCATATGTATTGGGCGGCCCGGAGCACATGGTTATAGGAGTATACATAACTTTTTCAGGCGCCAGCCATGGGCACATACTGTTGGCGCACCAACCGGAGTTTGCCTATAAAGTACTGGATATGCTCATGGGGAACCCGATGGGCACGACTAGTAGTCTGGATGAGATGTCCCAATCTGCCCTGGGGGAAATGGGTAACATTACCGGCACCTTCTTCCTTAACGCTGTAGCAGATGAGCTTGGCGTTTTTCTCAATCCGTCCCCACCGATAGTCCTGCTGGATATGGCCGGCGCAATTTTAGATATTGCCCTTGCCGAGATTCTTGCAGAGCGTGATGACGTGTTTATAGCCGAAACGTCCTTTGGTGTTACTGACCGTACTGTTGAGGGCACTTTCCTGATCATGCCCAATGCAAGTTTCATGCAATTGCCGCTTGTTAATAGCAGGGGAGGAAAATGACTACGACTCCAGTCCTCAAAAATGAGGTCATGGTGGCAGTAGGACTGGGTGAGCTACATTTAAGCAGTGATCCCAATGTGGTGCTTGCATGCCTGGGTTTGGGCTCATGTATTGGGGTGAGTGCCTATGACCCGGTTGTCCGCGTAGGTGCAATGGCGCATATCGTATTACCGCAAGGCAACGAAGCTGATTGTGAAAGGGCCCCGGCGAAATTTGCAAACTCGGCCGTACCTTTCCTGGTGAAAGAAATGGAGAAGAAGGGCGCAACAAAAAAGAGAATCGTAATAAAGATAGTGGGGGGCGCCAAGATAATCAATAACGTGCCGGCCAAGAGCATTCTTGATATCGGTGACCGCAACGTTACCGCCATAAAGATCTCCTTTACTGAGCACCAGCTTGAGTTAAAAGCCGAGGACCTGTTTGGCAAATTGGGCAGGTCAATGTGGCTACATATTGAAACTGGTATCACCAGGGTGAGGACTACGACCGGGCCGATAGTTGAAATGTGATGCCTGTTGAGTATTTAAACAAGATATGGAGGTTTCAACGGAGAGGTAAATGATCAACATACAGGACATGAAAAGAGAGAAAGGCAATGGGAGTAAACAGGTGGTAACTGCAAAGACCGGTAAAAGCCCGGGAGGGCAATCATGGTTCCGGAAAACATATAACGACCTGGACAAGCAGGGTTCTAAGACATTTGACCTGCTTCCCGTTGTTGTAGTGACTATCGATCTTGATCACAATATCAGTTATATTAATGCTGCCGGCGCAAGGTTCACCGGCAAGACTCGCGAAGAGAGCATAGGATGTAAATGTTATGAGTTGTTGAAGATAGATAAATGTAACCCTGAGACCTGCCTGACCAGCCGGGCCATGCGGGAAAACTGTAATTTTACGATTGAAGCTTCAATAACGACGCCTTCCGGAGTGTTGCCGATGCAATGCTCGGTGATGCCCCTGAAAAACGAGCAGGGCGACATAGTTGGCGCAATGGAATATTTTACTGATTCCAGCAAGCAGATTGAATTTGTCGGCGAAGTCAACCGCATTCTGATCGATATAGGCGAGGGTAAATTATCCAGCAGGCTTGATTACAAAAAGTATGGCGGCAGTTTAAGAAAGGTTGGAAAAGGGGTAAACATCCTGCTGGACGCACTGTTTTCCTTGATCGAAGGCATTAGAAAGAACTTTGAGCAGATTGAGCATGGGGAATTAACAAAGTCAACGGAGGTCGGTAAGGGTGATTGGCGAAAATTCACTGACAGCTTTGATGCCTGTACAGACAGTCTGACTGGCTTAATGAATGAAGTAGCCGCACTTATCGCTGCTGCCCGGGATGGCAAGCTGAATTTGAGAGGGGATGCTTCAAAATTCAAAGGCGGCTGGGAGGACATTATAAACGGGATCAATTCGATATTGGATACAGTGATAACGCCCTTGAATGAGATTTCCGCCGTGCTTAATATGCAGGCCGAAAATGATCTTACTATTAAAGTAGAAGGGGATTATAAGGGCGAGTTGTCACGGTTGAAAGAAGTTACCAACCGGTCAGCAGGCAACCAGGTCGCGGTAGTGAGGAAGCTCAGGCAAGTTTCGACGGAGCTACTTGATTCGGGCGAGCATCTTGAGCAGGCGTCTAATCAGGCTGAGCAGGCCACGCACCAGATAGCAGATGCCAGCCAGCAGGTGGCTAAGGGTGCTGCTGAACAGGCGACATCAATGCAAGATACGATAAAGGCCATGCAACAGTTAAATAGGGCTATTAGCCAGATAGCCAGAGGTGCGCAGGAGCAGGCTGGAATAATAGAAAAAAATGTGAACGTAGTTGGACAGGTGTTCACTGCAATAACACAGGTTTCCGTTAATACCGGGAAGGCTACCGGGAGCGCCAGGGCTGCAATGGAGACAGCGCGCAGTGGTGCAGGAATGGTGCAGAAAACGATCAATGGCATGAAAGAGATCAGGGGCACAATAGATATTGCGTCGGAGAAAGTGCATGGTTTGGGCAGCAGGTCAAGGGAAATAGGGAAGATAGTGGCTACGATAAATGGTATAGCGGACCAGACTAACCTGCTGGCGCTCAATGCGGCAATCGAGGCTGCAAGAGCTGGAGAGCAGGGTAGAGGTTTTGCGGTGGTGGCGGATGAAGTGAGGAAGCTGGCGGAGAGATCTGCAGCTTCTACGAAAGAAATAGCGGAATTGATAAGCGGAATACAAGCAGGTGTAGAACAAACTATACAGGCTATGGAGAAAGGGACGGAGCAAATAGCCGGTGGATATGATGTGGCCTATAAAGCGGGCGAGTCCCTGGGCGAGATACTCAAGCAGTCGGCTGATATGAATGACCAGGTGGAGCAGATATCGGCGGCGGCGCAACAGTTGGGAGCTATGAGCACGGAGATGGTTAAGCTTAGTGAAAACATCAGTGCGATAGTTGAGGAGAACACGGCGGCGACCGAGCAAATGTCTGCAACAGCGAATACCGTATCCAGGTCGGTGGAAGGTGTCGCTGGTGTAGCCGAGCAAAACAGTGCAGCTACTGAGGAGGTGTCTGCTGCCGCCGAAGAGATCAGTGCCCAGATGCGGCAAGTGGTTGCTTCCGGGGTTGGTATATCGCGGATGGCCCGGGAATTCAAGGAGATCGTTACTAAATATAAGTTAAAGGAAAAATAGATTCAATGCCGGAAGGCT
>JAPLHL010000394.1 GCA_026389655.1 Chloroflexota bacterium | reverse complement strand
TGGCGCAGGGAGACATGAACCGGCTTATCAGGCCTCCAATCCCCCCCATTATCTCGATACCATCAAACCCGGCTTCGCGCAAACGTCTTGCCGAATCTTCATATTGATCAAGGATTATCTCGATTTCTTCCAGAGTTAACGCCCTGGGCTTGATGGCATTGGGACGTACAGCCACTTCGGAAGGACCTACTATCTCAAGCTGGGAGCCCCTGTCTTTACGCCAAATATGGATGGTTATCAACTGGCCTATGAGCGGCACATCATAACCATGAACAACATCAACCATCTTTTTCATAGCCGGGATGTAATCGTCGGTCGTGGCATCCAGTATGCCGCCCAGCGGTTCCGGGAAAAAAGAAAACGAGGTTATTATCATCCCCGCTCCACCTCTCGCCCGCTCACCCAGGAAATTGTATAGCCGCTGTGTGGGCTTACCCTTGTCCTCGTAACCCAGGCCCATAGATAACATGACCATGCGGTTTTTCAGATGAATTTTGCCTAGCGTGATTGGTTGAAAAAGATGTTTGAATTTTGTCATAGTGAAGTATTATACCATTCCTTTTTATCACTCGTCTTTTCAGTGTGAGGCCATTGTAAAACAGGTGGAAAAACAGCCTCACTCTTACGTATGTTATAATCCTTTTCATGCGCATCCTTGCCATTGAAACATCCTGTGACGAGACGTCTGCAGCCATAGTAAAAGACGGTAAATCCATCGTCTCCAATGTGATAGCCTCGCAGGTTGAGATACACGCAAGGTACGGGGGCATCGTGCCCGAAGTGGCCTCGCGCCAGCATATGCTGACAATCGTCCCCGTCGTTGAGAGCGTCTTTAAAGAGTCCAGTCTCTCCTTCGCTGAGATCGACGCGATAGCCGTTACCAAAGGGCCCGGACTGGCCGGCTCACTGCTGGTGGGTGTCAATTTCGCCAAGGCGCTGGCCATAGCCAACAAATTGCCGCTGGTGGGTGTCAACCATCTTGAAGGACATATCTACGCCAACTGGCTGCAAAAGGACCAGCCGGAGCTTCCCTGCCTATGCCTGATAGTATCCGGCGGTCATAGCGACCTGATACTGATGGAGCAGCACGGCTCATTCCGCAAGCTCGGCTGCACTCGGGACGATGCCGCCGGGGAGGCCTTTGACAAGGGCGCCAGGATACTGGGTTTGCCCTACCCCGGGGGTCCGGCCATCCAGGCAGCTACAAAGGGGGTTTCCACCCCACTTTCCCTGCCGCGGGCCTGGCTCAAGAATACAGATGACTTTAGCTTCAGCGGCGTCAAGACGGCACTGCTTCACATGGTCGAGGAAAAGATATCGCCTGATGAGACATGGATCAAGCAGGCAGCCGCAGCGTTCCAGAATGCAATCGTAGACGTACTGGTCGCCAAGACCATTCAGGCTGCGACCCGGCTTGGCGTAAAACAAATCCTGCTGGCGGGAGGCGTGGCCTCAAACAACGATTTACGCGACCGCTTCATTGCCGATTCTCCTCTCCCGGTGATGATACCGGCGCCCATATTATGCACGGACAATGCCGCTATGGTTGCCTCCTGCGCCTACTACCGGCTCATATCGGGAAATGCCGATGACAGCAAACTGGATGTTATTCCCGGTTTGGCCTTCGGAGTGTAAATACCGGACAACAGGAGCAATCTTTTACCCGGCAAAATGAATGGTAGATATGCAGCATCCCTTGCTGAGCGCAGGCATTCAAATCTTTGCTTTCTTTTATGCGAAACTGCTGTTTCATATACCTGAGCAACTCGTTATCAGCCATGGCCCCGTAATTTAAATATGTATTGATTACACGGGTTACGTGGGATAAATTCCCCTCATTTACAGCGTTGGCGAGCAGAAAGGGAAGAATCTGGTTTACAGCTATTTCCCTCACCCTGCTTCTTCCAATAAGAGGATGACCATCATATATCAGCAGGCCGTTTTCCAGGCAGGCAGATTCACTGCCCGGCACTGCCGTTTCGAGAAGGTCATTAAATCCCCTGACCAGGCCTCCGGCCTCATATTCCTGGAGCAAATGACTGAGATAGATAAGCCGCTTTAAGGGATGGTTAGCCGGGCGAAAATTGGAAAGGTTCCAATGCAAAGCCGGAGACTGCAACGGCTTTTCACTCAAAGCCGACCACTCCCTTTCTATTTCAGCTATCTTTTCACAGGACAATACACTGCCCGCAACCCCACCTTGCGAGGGCAGCAGTCCGGCGCAGCCTATGATCATCGCCTGCTTTTTAATCAGGCTGCCGGCCGAAGACCTGATAATTGAGTCAAGCGGCAACCTGTCCGCCAGCATCTCGAACTGTGCCGTATTCCTGGAATAACCCAGGGCGCGGCAAATACCTTTATATAATGCCTGGTCAGCATCGCCTTCTTGTAATACAGCGGCGTATTTCGCAGACTTGGTTGAGAACCTCTGCATACCGGCCTGCAGTAATATTTTCTTAAGCCCTGTGGAGCTTTTAAAATAACTGCAATGACCACGTTGAGTTTGTTCCCGCTGCTTTAGCAGAGTGCGTTCCGTGATATACCCGCTCAATATCACGGTGGGGACAGCTTTGCCCATTTCCAATTTAATGGGGAGCAAACCGCGCTGCCACATAGCAACGTGCAGGATAATGCCGTTATAGGATGGATTGATATGATGACCATGTTTCTGCCACAGGTCAGAAGTAAGGTGAAGCTCAACATCCCCAACGAGTTTTTCCTGGTTAACCGAGATAACTACATCCTGAAAATCGCAGCCCGGCCTGGTGCTTTCCCTGCCTGCGCAGATGACTTCAACCTCATTTCCCATATCATCACGGAAACTGGACAACCTGCCGGATTTCCACAGGCGCGCCACGTTCTTTTCACTGATTTTTTCCATTTATTTCTACACGTTAACGTGTAAGCAAGGTTAAAATTTTTACTTTTCTCAGGCTTCGTACTTGAACTTGCTTTTATCAGCTATCATGGAAAGCAGCTTGGCCGAAGCGCCCCTGGGCTCATAAAGGCCCACCTCCCATTCACTCACGGTCTGCTGTCTGGTCCCCAACTGATCAGCCATACCCGATTGCGTTAACTCAAGATGTTGACGCAGCGCCCTTATGCTCCGGGCATCCCAATCCACGGCTTTCTTGTCCTTGCTCATTTTCGGTTATTTTACACGTTAACAGGTAGTGTATCAAGTTGAAACACTAGACATTGACCATACTTGAACGCTTGTGTATCTTGGAAGCATGGCTAGAAAAAAGTTAGAAAACTTAGAATTATTTATACCCAAACTAATGGTTTAGCTATAGTTGTTCCATCCTGTAAGACCACAGGGTTTGGAAATTGATTGTTTTTGTAGCTATTTACGTGTATCTTGTAAAGAAAAACCCCCTAGACCGCAACCTAGGGGGGCCGGTCAGATTGCTCCGCCGGTGGTGATACATATATGATACCACTGCATCAGTATTTGTCAAGAGTATGTAAGCGTCGGTGGTGTATCAATTTGTTGTGAGCGGTTCGATTGCATCAGGGTAGGGTAATGTCGCCGACCAATTGCACTGAAGTAAATGTTGCCGGATATGTATGTCACAACATATAGACATCGCGGTGTTTATATGTTACGATGACCACTGGAGGTATATATCATTGGGCGCATCATTGAAACGTACCACTATTTTTCTCACCGAAGACCAGATCGAGAAGCTGCGGCAACTCGCTTTTATCCGGCGGACTTCTATGTCACAGCTAATCCGTGACGCAGCCATGGAGGTAATAGAGGACGAAGAAGATATTAGGGAGGGTTTGCGGGCTTTGGCCGACAAGCAGGGAACGGTCACCTGGACCGATTACCAGCGCCGGCGTAAGGAGAAAAAACGCACAGCGTGAGCTACCAGGTTAAGCTAAGAAGCCCGGCTCAAAGGGAGCTGGATTCAGTCATTGGCAGGGACTATTAGGCAATTGCAAAAGCTATTTCTTTGCTGGCGGAAAATCCCCGTCCTGCTGCAGTTAAGAAGTTGGCTGACAGCGGTCTATGGTGCCTCCGCATGAGAAAATACAGGATAGTATATGCCATCGATGACAGGGCCAGGGAGGTCATTGTCGTACGGATTGCGTTGCGCAACAAAGACACCTATAAAAGGCTATGAAAAAGGGGCTGTTAGCATAATAAAACAGCTTTAACTTATACTTATAGCATGCCTATCTACGAATACAGAGCGATAAAAGGCGGTTGCGCCTACTGCAAAAGGGGCTTCGATGTCATCCAGAAGATGTCGGAGAAACCCCTGACAGCATGTCCGAAATGCGGGGCGGGGGTCAGGAAGGCGGTATCCAGTTTCAGGGCCTGCGTTGTGGAAACACCGGATGATGTGACCTCTCTTGAAAGCCAGCTTCGTAACTATGAGACCGAGGGGAAGTGGAGCCACGCCGCCGAGCTGGCCGACAAAAAGGGGCTGAACGACCGGGCCATGGACAACTATAAAAAAGCCGGCTACAACTTCTAAATCCCCGAGCAGTTTACATACAAATTTTAGCAGTCACCTCTTTACATTGATAATTTTGTGTGCTAATATATTTAGCAGTCTTGAAAAGAGATTGCTAATTTTTTAAGGAGGTAAGAATGGCTGTAAAAATTCAACCTTTGGGTGACAGAGTAGTTGTAAAGCCTTTGGAAAAAGAGTCAAAAACTAAGGGCGGCATCTTTCTGCCTGATACAGCAAAGGAAAAACCGCAGGATGGCAAAGTGCTGGCAGTAGGCCCCGGCAAAATGTCCGACGAAGGTAAAAGGCTGCCGATGGATGTCGCCGTAGGCGATATCGTCATCTTCGCCAAGTACGGCGGCGTTGAGATCAAAGAAAACGAACAAGAATTGATCATTCTCAGGGAAGCCGATATCCTGGCCAAGAAAAAGAAACTGGCTTAAATAAGAAAAATTAACCGCTATTTTATATAGGAGGAATGAGGTTAAATGGCAAAACAGATTAAATATGGAGAGGACGCACGCAGGTCCCTCAAGAATGGCATTGATGCTTTAACCAATGCCGTTAAAGTTACACTGGGACCCCGCGGCCGCCCAGTAGCACTTGACAAGAAATTCGGTCCGCCCAGCGTGATCAACGACGGCGTGACCATCGCCAAGGACATCGAGCTGCCCGATCCTTTCGAGAACATGGGCGCCCAGCTCGTTAAAGAGGCATCCACCAAGACCAATGACAAATGCGGCGACGGCACAACTACCGCCACCGTCCTGGCCCAGGCCATCGTGACCGAGGGCTTTAAGAATATCGCCGCCGGCGCTGACGCCATGGCATTGAAATACGGTATTGAGAAAGCCGTAGCGGCCATGGTCATTGAGTTGAAAAAAATGTCCACCCCGGTTACCACCGAAGAGCAGGTAGCACAGGTGGCCACCATATCCGCCGCAGACGCCCAGATCGGCAAACTGATTGCCGATGTCATGACGAAGATCGGCAAAGACGGCGTAATCACCGTTGAAGAGTCCAAGGGCCTACAGTTTGAAACCGAGTTTGTCGAAGGCATGCAGTTCGACCGCGGCTACATCAGCCCGTATTTTGTATCCAATGCCGAGCAGATGAAGACCGAAATCGAAGATCCCTATATCCTTATTACCGATAAGAAAATCACCGCTATTTCCGAGCTCCTGCCCATATTGGAGAAAGTCCTCCAGGTATCCAAGAACCTGGTCATCATCGCCGAGGACATCGAAGGCGAAGCCCTGGCCACGCTCGTGGTCAACAAGCTAAGGGGCACACTCAACTGCCTGGCCGTCAAAGCACCGGGTTTCGGTGACAGGCGCAAGGCCATGCTCGAGGACATCGCCATGCTGACAGGCGGCAAAGTCATCTCCGAAGAGATCGGTCGCAAGCTGGATACCGCTGCCATAGCAGACCTTGGCCGCGCCAGGAAGATAGTTGCCGATAAGGACAATACTACCATCGTCGAGGGCAAGGGCTCCGATAAGGAAATTAAAGCACGCATCAAGCAGATCAAAGCTCAGGTCGAAGAGACCACTTCGGATTACGACAGGGAAAAGCTCCAGGAAAGGCTGGCCAAGCTGGCCGGCGGCGTTGCCGTCATCAAAGTCGGCGCCGCTACTGAAGTAGAGCTGAAAGAGAAGAAGCACAGGGTTGAAGACGCCCTTTCAGCCACCAGGGCTGCCGTAGAAGAGGGCATCCTGCCGGGCGGCGGCGTAGCTGTTATCAACGCCAGTGTTGCTCTTGATAAAGTGAAAGCCGAAGGTGACGAAAGGACCGGAGTAGAGATCATCAAGAAAGCTATCGAAGAACCGCTCCGCTGGATCGCCATCAATGCCGGCAAAGAAGGCTCAGTTGTAGTCGATAAGGTAAGACGCAGCAAGAAAGGCGTCGGCTACGATGCACTGCATGATGAATATGTCGATATGGTAAGCAAGGGCATCATTGATCCGCTCAAGGTCACCAGGACCGCCCTTGAAAACGCTGCCAGTATCGCTACCATGATACTGACCACCGAGGCGCTGGTGTGCGACCTTCCTGAAAAGGAAAAGGGCGGCTCGGCCATGCCTCAAATGCCCGAGTATTAAACACTAACGGACAAATATAGAGAGGGCCTCCCAAATGGGAGGCCCTCTCTTTTTACCCGCAGTATTACTAAATTTGCAGTGAACCTGCCGTTATATCCTGTTCCTTGATGGGGCCAACGGCTGCCAGGTTCAACTTATTGGTCACGAAAAGGTCCTGCGCCACCCTTTTAATGTCATCTAACGTCAACTTCTCAATAGTCTGAGTAACATCGTCAACCGTCATTATCTTACCTGTCAGGATTTCCTGTGCGCCATACCAGCCGGCCACATTCCGGCTATTTTCCATGCTCAAAAGCAACCGCCCTTTGGCCATTTCCTTCGCTTTATTCAGTTCAGATTCGGAAATACCATCCCTGATTAGCGCCAGCTGGTCCAATACAGCCCGCACCGCTTTCCCGGTCTGTGAGGGTTCTATCCCTGCCTGAATTACAAAGGTGCCTGACTCCCTGAAATGCTCCACATAGCTGTGAATATCGTAAGTAAGGCCGAGCTTTTCCCTGATCTCCGTAAACAGCCTGCTGCTCATGCCCTCTCCCATTATCATACTGAGCAAATCGACTGCAAACCGGTCCGGGTGAAACACCGAAGGCCCTTCTATGCCCAATAGCAGGTTTACCTGTTCGGTATCCCGGTATTCAAGGCGCACCCTTGCCTGCTGCTGGTTTGTCTTGCTGGAAATATATCCCGGCTTTTCGCCTCTCTGCCAGGATTCCGTATACCTGGTGACCACCGATACCGCCCTCTCATCTTCCACTTCACCGGCAATGCTGACTAATATATTTTCCGGCGTGTAGTAGCTATTCAAGTACTTGAGCATCTGTGGGAGGCCTATAGCGGTTACGCTCTCCTTGGTCCCGGCTACGTCCCTGCCCATCGGGCTCCCCGGCCACATAAGCTCATCGAACAGCATCCCAACACGCTGCTGAGGTGAATCCAGGCTCATATTGATTTCTTCGATTATCACCTGCCGCTCTTTATCAATGTCTTCCGCCCGGAACAAGGGATTGCGCAGGAGGTCGACAATCACGTCAACCGCCAACTCAAAATGCTGGCTGGCGAGCTTACACCAGTACGAGGTCAATTCACGGTCGGTCCCGCCGTTCATGATGCCGCCTACCCCTTCGATCGCCTCACTGATATCGCGTGAACTGGAGCGGTTTTTAGTACCCTTAAAACACATATGCTCAATGAAATGCGATATACCCGCTATATCATCGCTCTCATAGCAGCTCCCGGCGGTGACAAAGAACAACACCGATACCGACCTGGTATGAGGCATATGACACGTTATTAATTTTACGCCATTGTCGAGAGTGATTTTCTCATAATCCACTTTTTGTATTCCTATCCATTCTAACGAGAAATAATTATTTAATTCCCAATTATAGCAAATTCAATTTGGCCGAGATACATGTTTTAATTGCCGAACAGAAATGATCGCTATTCAGATATGAAATAAAGACAGGATAAGAAAATGGATACTGGAACCTGGAAAGTTAAAACAGGCCTTGCACAAATGCTTAAAGGCGGGGTCATTATGGATGTGGTCACAGCCGAACAGGCCAAGATCGCCGAGAACGCAGGCGCCTGTGCAGTCATGGCACTGGAGCGCGTCCCCTCCGATATCAGGGCGGACGGCGGCGTAGCCAGGATGGCAGATCCTACTATCATTACCGCTATCATGAAAGCTGTAACCATACCCGTTATGGCTAAATGCCGTATCGGCCATTTTGTGGAAGCACAGGTACTGCAGGCCCTGGGAGTGGATTTCATCGACGAGTCTGAAGTGCTCACCCCGGCTGACGAGGCCCACCATGTCTGGAAACATGATTTTAAAGTTCCTTTCGTGTGCGGCTGCCGTGATCTCGGCGAGGCCCTGCGCAGGATCTCCGAAGGCGCGGCAATGATGCGTACCAAGGGAGAAGCGGGAACCGGCAATATCGTGGAAGCCGTAAGACACATGCGTTCCGTGCAGTCTACAATGCGCAAGCTCCAATCTCTCCACACCGATGAGCTTCCTGCAGAGGCCAAAGCGCTGGGCGCTCCATTGGACCTCGTTATTGAAGTGCACAACACGGGCAAACTGCCGGTGGTCAATTTTGCCGCAGGCGGCGTAGCAACGCCCGCAGATGCAGCGCTTATGATGCAATTGGGCGCAGAAGGCGTGTTCGTAGGCTCCGGCATCTTCAAGTCC
>JAPLHL010000464.1 GCA_026389655.1 Chloroflexota bacterium | reverse complement strand
GAGCGGACTATCCTATCGGACAGCTCAATCTGCAACTTAAATGCTTCTTTGGGATTAAGGTCCCATCTATGTAGAAGGCCGTTTCGCATATGGCTGATTATAATAGCAGAATACAGCACAATACAAATAACGGGTTTCCCTGTACATGGTTGCATATCGCAGATGGCTTGCCTGTCTGCCGCAGATAGTTGAAAAATAACAGTATTGGCTTTACAATTGCATATAAGTGAAGCTGTGGAGAGGATTGAATTAACGGAGTAATACGATGAAATTGGCGATATCGTTAACATGCATGGCACTTGCAGCAATGCTTTTATCATCAGCCTGCACAGGGGGAGCCGCTCCTGCATCTGTACAATCCACGAACTCGCAGATAACGGAAGGCGTTATGACGACGTCTGTAGACGATGGGTCGAAACCCACGGGCGGGATAATGACTTCATTTCCGGTCAGTACTCCTGTGATTTATGTTTCCTTCAAGGTCAGCGGTGTGGCCCAGGATGACATGATAAAGGCGACCTGGATATACGTTGGAGGAGCAGCAGCAGACAAAGCCAATACGCAGATAAATGAGACATATGATATTGTACAGGTACCTGAAGCCAGCTATTACCTGGCCTTCTATCTGGATAAACCGGTTGAGGGATGGGACAAAGGGGACTACAAGGTCGTACTGTCCGTCAATAGTAAAGAGAAGCTAAGCGTCCCCTTCAAAATGGAATAGTTACCGAAGCGAATCAAACTCCTCTATTTGCACGTTTTAGCTCAGCATATACGGTCAAAGCGTACATGGCGCGTGCGCATTGTTCAGGCGTTTCGTAAACAGGAATGCCTGCTTCTGTGAGCTTTTCAGCCACGGTGTCTTTTTTCACTTCGCTGGACCAGCGCACGCATACGATAGGCTTGTTATATTTTCGGGGTAGCTGGCAGAATTGTTTTGTTCCTTTTTCCACACCTGCTGCTATTTCTGCAAGTAGTGCTGATGCTGATGCATTTTCAACTTTGTGCCCCCATGCAGCGGGATTGATGGGTACGTTACTTATGACACCGTCAATATAGTCCTGCTGCAATAGTATTTCAACCACATTGGCTTCATCCACGGCGGTACGATAGCTGCCGGCGAAATCGACAGGGTTCTTAGGCATTGGCGCGTGTGGCGGCAACATTGCCATTAAGCGCTCTGAGGTTCGTCTATCTAATTCAGGCACTTCCAATCCCAGACGCTGACAGGCGTCAATGGAAGCAACAGACTGGCCGCCGGTACCGAGGATAGCGAAGCGGCGGCCTGGTGGTAAAGGCTGCCCCAGCAATGCGATTGCCATCTCAAATGTCTGGAACGATTCTTCTGCCCTGATCAAACCAAGTTGGCGGCATACATTTTGGAATACTATTTCGGATCCTGCAATGGCAGCGGTGTGAGACATTACCGCCCTGGAGCCTGCTGGCGAGCTTCCGCCTTTATATAGGATAATAGGTTTCTTTTTCAGCGCTTCCCTGCAAACGTTAAAAAATCTCCGTCCGTCCTTCACTCCTTCCATATAGAGTATTATCGCCTTGGTCTCATCGTCATAGGACAGGTATTCAATGTAATCTGCTACATTCAGGTCTCCCTGGTTCCCGATGCTGACGAACATACGTAATCCATAACCTTTCGCAGAAGCCAACTCGGCCATGTAGCCGCCGAATGTACCGCTCTGTGAGATAAATGCAATTTCCCCATTCTTGGGTGATGTAAGGAAAGCATTGTTTAGCTGGCCCGCAGCGCTCCAGATGCCCATGCAATTGGGTCCGACACATCTGATTCCACCCGACCTGGCGATGGCCATGACCTTTTCTTCAAGGTCCTTGCCTTCTATGCTGGCCTCTGCGAAACCGGCGGAAATCAGTATTGCGCCCTTGACACCTTTATCCACGCATTGCTGCATTACGGATGGGACATGGCTGGCCTGGGTTGTAATGACAGCAAGGTCAACAGACCCTGGTATGTCCTTCACTGAGCGGTACGACGGAAGACCCAAAATGGTGTCAGCCTGTGGATTAACGGGATATATAGCTCCTTTGTATCCCGTGCGCAGTGGCCTTTCGATTACCAGATATCCCCATTTGGTTACGTTATCAGATGCGCCGATTACGGCAACCGAACGTGGTTTGAAAATATAGTCAAGTTGTTTAACTATGTCGGCCAATTTGAGGCCTCCCTGACATGGAAGTATGGAGAATTATACATTTTTTTAACCGGTCAGTTATAAAGAATGTGGCCCGCATACTCGCCCAAACGTCTGCATAAGATGTGATTTTGTTGACAGGTACGAATGCTTCATGCATAATAACGAGTAAAAAAAGAAGGACTAGGTAGAACTTATATCATGGTAAAGATTAGGTTAAGAAGAATAGGCGCCAAACATAAGCCCATGTACAGAATCGTGGTCACTGACAGCAGGTCACCGCGTGAAGGCGCTTTTATTGAAGTAATAGGTAATTTTAACCCGCTGGACGAGCCCGAAACTATAAATGTGGAAACTGAAAAGGCCTTGAGCTGGTTGGAGAAAGGTGCTCAGCCAACTGAGACTGCGTACAGGCTGTTGGCGAAAGCAGGCGTAATGGATAAATTCAAGGAAGCCCATCCATCAAGGAAATTCAAACAGGCAGTACAAAAGACTACTCAAAGGAAGAAGAAGAAAGCCAAATCTACAACTGAGGTGAAGACGCCATGAAGGAGTTAGTCGAATACATTGCCAGGGCCATCGTCAGTGCACCGAACGATGTCAAAGTCACTGCGGAAACGGATTCAGGTGGGGTGGTCATCAAGCTTGAGGTCAATGCTGAAGATAAGGGTAGGGTGATAGGAAAGCAGGGTAGGGTTGCGGAAGCAATGCGTACTTTGCTGAGGGTTGTGGCTACCAAAGAAGGCACCAGGGTAAGACTCGAAATCGTCTAACAAGTAAACCCGATAATCATAAAGCCGATATCGACCTTTCGATCGATACCGGCTTGTTCATTTATTACAGTATTTATTGCTGATTTGGTGGATTGGGCCGGTAGCCGGGGGTTTTGCGTCGCCTCTCAGCCACGCGGATGCGTGCCAGTGAACGTCTCAGCGATGCTTCTGCCCTGGACGAATCAATTTCCTGCGGCATGCCCTTCAGTCTTTCTTCGGCCCTTTGTTTGGCAGACATTGCACGGTCGACGTCAATTTCATCGCTTCGCTCGCAGGCATCGGCCAGAATAATGACTTTCTCCGGCCGTACTTCCAGAAAACCACCTGAAATTGCCATGATTATTTCGTCACCGTCCTTGCGTATCGTAAGGGCACCCGGGGCAAGCATAGTGATGAGAGGGGAATGCTTTGGGAGTATTGTCATCTGCCCCTCAACGCCTTCTGCGATGATGGCAGTTACTTCCTCTGAATATACCTGGCGCTCAGCGGTGACAATCTCTAACTTCGTTGTCGGCATAATTACGCCTCTAATTCCCTAACTTACTCGCTTTCTCTGCGGCTTCTTCGATGGTTCCTACCATGAGGAATGCAGATTCCGGCAGGTGGTCCCATTTGCCTGCAAGTATCTCGTTAAATCCTCTAACAGTATCTTTAATCGATACGTATTTACCGGGTATGCCAGTGAATGGTTCAGCTACAAACATAGGCTGCGACAGGAATTTCTGAATACGGCGCGCCCGGTTAACTGTGATCTTGTCCTCTTCACTTAATTCTTCCATACCAAGGATGGCGATAACGTCCTGAAGGTCCTTATAGCGTTGAAGCACCTTCTGTACGCCGCGGGCAGCCTGATAATGGTCTTCGCCAACCACGTTCGGGTCAAGGATACGTGAAGTGGATGAAAGAGGATCGACTGCGGGGTAAATACCAAGAGC
Organism: Chloroflexota bacterium; assembly: GCA_026389655.1. Classification (GTDB taxonomy): domain Bacteria; phylum Chloroflexota; class Dehalococcoidia; order GIF9; family UBA5629; genus JAFGLP01. Next base: position 1,060 of record JAPLHL010000464.1, on the reverse strand, counting down.
AGCGATGGACCTTTCAAGCGATACAACACCATCAAGGTGGCCGAATGTTGTTACGATTCCAGGATCGGTATAGTCATCTGCAGGTACGTAGATGGCCTGGAATGAAGTGATTGAGCCTTTTTTGGTGGAGGTGATGCGGTCTTCCATTTCAGCGACGTCTGTGCCAAGGGTAGGCTGATAACCTACTGCCGAAGGCATGCGCCCCAGGAGGGCTGATACTTCCATGTTAGCCAGAATATGGCGGTAAATATTATCTACAAATAAAAGTACATCCAGTCCTTCATGATCGCGGAAGTATTCAGCAAATGTTACACCGGTGAGCGCCACGCGGGCACGTACGCCGGGCGGTTCGTTCATCTGTCCGAAGACCATGATGGTCTTTGCAATAACGCCTGACTCTTTCATCTCACGCCAAAGGTCGTTGCCTTCCCTGGATCTTTCACCAACGCCGGCGAATACGGAGAAGCCGCCGTGCGCAGTGGCGATATTGTGGATGAGTTCCTGGATGATGACTGTCTTGCCTACACCAGCACCACCGTAGGCGCCGATCTTACCTCCCCTGGTGAAGGGGGTGATTAAATCGATAACCTTGATACCCGTTTCAAGCATCTGGATGGTGGTTTCCTGTTCAGCCAGGCTGGGAGGATCACGATGAATGGGCAGCCTGTCTTTGAACTTAACCTCACCCAGTTTATCCAGCGGATCGCCAAACACATTGAAAAGCCTGCCCAGGGTGTCTTTACCGACCGGAACTGAAATAGGGGCGCCTGTATCTACAGCCACTGCGCCTCTCTGGAGACCTTCGGTCGGGCACAGCGACAGGCATCGCACCCAGTTGTTACCGATATGCTGCACAGTTTCCAACACGATTTTTTCGCCGTCTTGAATGATCTCAAGAGCGTTATAAATTGCAGGCAGTTCTTCCTGGGGGAATTCGATATCGACTACCGTGCCGATTACCTGTATTACTTTACCTTTTGCCAAATTGCACCTCCTATTTGAGACCTTCAACGCCTGCGACGATATCGAGCAGTTCCTTGGTGATCATTTCCTGTCTTGC
>JAPLHL010000062.1 GCA_026389655.1 Chloroflexota bacterium | reverse complement strand
ATGGACAGCCAGGCAGGGACCAAGGATATTGCGGACGAAAAGAGATCGTCCAGAGCTGCTTTCGTTTTTTCCATTTAATCTCTCTCCTTTATTTGGTTTGGTTTTTGCGCAATAAGAACACCCTGACAAGCCAGGCCACTTAGGTGTACATCACGATGCAAATACACAGGGCGTAAGGGACGCGGCGACCAGCTTTGTGGTAATGAGATGCGAGGTGGCAGGCTGCTTCCAGCGACAAACGCCGATCTGATACAACACAGTTGCCATCGATACCAGGACGGGAAAGCTGGACGATGGCCTTGGCCATCAATACCCAATCAACACTACGCTCCAAGCTGACACTGCCGGGAACTGCCTTCATCACTTCTTTAGTATGATGCGATAGATGCCATGTTGAGGGACAATCAGGATCCTCTACAATGGCAAAAGCCTGCCTGGGGAGACCGTCTTTTAATAGAGTGACGATGTTCTGCTGGGTTTCATCGACTTTGTTCATTTTCATTCAGATTTACTCCTTGAACTGATTACTCGCTGCGCAGGCCGCCAGTTGCGACCCTGGGAGCGCTGTCCTGGGCGGCCTTAATGCACAAGGCCAGCGACATTAAATAATCATCATGACCCTCGGACGGATCGACATAGAAATTAATAGTTTGATTGGGGCGGTACTGGGACTTGGCTTTCTCTATCTCCAGCAGAAACTGCGCAAACTCCGTCGAGCCATCCCCTGCATAAGATTTCAGCCGGCCGCTGTTTACGGCGGCTATAAGATCAAAACCAAGTTGCGATTTGCTGAGCTGTGTAAACTTGAATAGTTCGACACGTTTCCCCAACGATGCCTGAAGGAATGCGGCAATCGGCTCACCGATGCCGGTAGCATCGCAGACTATACGGGTGCAGTGCCATACATTCTTTAGAACATTTACCAACTGAGGATAGAGCTTGTGATGTGCCTCGCCTATCCATGCATAATGTTCTACGACTTTAAGCTGGGGCAATTTATCAACCACAGTAACTTCGGCGATGGTGACGACCGTTGCATCACGCTGCGGACGGGTCAAGACCAGCTCATCAAGCTGTTCGTCCTGACCGGCAACATCAATACCGGCGACATAAATGCTGCCGGGCCTGCAGGAACGCACACGGGAATGAACACCGATAAGCTGTGTTACCTGGGATCGGCTGAAAAGACGGCCGCTGGCGGGGAGGGGCAAAAGCCGGTACTGAGTGCGAAAGAGCGGATGATCTTCCCCCAACCTCGCACGCTCGGCCTCAACAAATGCGCCATAATTGGGATTACAGGCTGCAACTTCCTCCCACGGATAGCGAAAATGGCGTTTGATGCCATCCTCTTTCTCCAATTCAAGGTTAAGCTGTTTGGTTTGCTCCAGAAGGGTCCCGTCGTCCCATGTGGTTCCATAATGGACGGTAGTGGCATTGGTGGAGGAGGCCATAGGGCGGAACTCTTTGGAATACTTGTCCTTATTGATATCCTGCGACTCGTCAACTTCAAGCAGGACGTCGGCAGTGTGTCCAACGACATTGGAAGTCTCATCAGCCGATAAGAACACCTGGCGGGCCGCTCCCAGCCTGATGATATAGCCGAACTCGGCCTGCCAATTATCCTCGTAACCATAGTCATTCAACCGGTCCTTCAACCGGTTCATGGAAATAAGCGTCTGCGGTTTGAAGGTAGGCGAACACTTAATGGACGTGCCGCCTTTCATTACATACAAAGTCAATAGAAGCATTTCAATATGTGCCGAAAGCTCGTTTTTCCCACCCTGCCGGGCGATCTCAACGGAAAAGGTGAGGCCTTTCCTGTCTACGACACTGTCGATGACGGCCCTGACAACTTCCTGCTGATACGGTCGTAGTTCCATTTACGGCTGAATAAATGCCTTTATCCCCAGTGGGACGGCGATCTCGGTTAGAACCTTGGTCATAGCTTCCTTGAGAGACTTCTTCTGATTGGCGCTGAGACTATGCCGAGTACGGACCATGCGAGTGATGGTATTGGCTGCAGCCATCTGGAGGTCTATACGGTCCGGGTGGTTGCTAATGAGCGAGAGCAACTTAACGCGCAGGATGGCGATCTCTTCATCGATGCCTTCAACCTCGCGGGCTTCGTCTAGCTGAAGCGTCTCGGCTTCATCAAGAACCTGGCTGTAGAACCCGTGCTTCCGGGCGTTCTGATTGCAATAAAAATGCTGGGGGGGGGGATAAAACCATGAAAACTACATAGATTAAGTACAGCTATTGAGAAACCAATATATTCTGAAACAACAGGATAGTTGCTGTATTACAACGATAAATTGGGACAAATACAAAAACCCTAAGCCTAGTCACTGGCTCTATCGATATTCTCGAGAGTAATTACGTCGTGCTGGTCAATGAATCCTGAAACGATTACCCTTTCTTCCCACAAGGGCTTAACAATATCGCTCATCATACCTTTGGGAACGACTACTTTATGCTGTTTATCATCATCATCCAGCACGATTATGATCTGTTTCTGTTGCCGCAGCTCGTTAGCGTAGAGCAATGAACCCGTGATGGTAATTAACGAACGCGTTGGCTCGACTGATTCAAGTTCTCTTGTTTGCTTTTGTTTGATAGATGCACGCGTACGTGTTAACTGAACACCCTTCGGTTCACCCTCTTGAACAGAAGTAAACCCAACTTGGGATATCTGTTCTCCATCTGGAGATAAGTTCTTGGCTATTCCCACAAAGTTTCTATAATAGGCCTCGTCATGGATTCTAGTCTTCAATTCTTTTTGTCTATCGTGGGTAAAATCATCAAGGCACGTAATAATTTCGTCGACAATTGCCGTCGGTTTTACATATGCGATATTGGATTCAAAACCAGGCAACGGCACACCGGGATAACTGACCTTGAGGGAAACAGCGAAACTGGACACGCGCGGAACTGATATAAATAAGCCGTAGTCTCTAACGCCGGGGGCGGGCAAACCGCCCTCCCTGTAAGAAATACCTAGCATACGTTCAACCGTGCGTCTCAAAAGACGACGAATATCGTCGATTCGCATTATAAAGGGCTCGCTTTGTGTAATCCCGCCGCTTACCGCTTTGCCAGCCATAGACAATTGGAATTCCTCTGGGGCAAGAACTATTCCTCTTAGTTTTAAATGGCGCTCAAAACTGGCCCGTTCATTTAAACTGCGCAACTCGTCGGCGATTTCGTCCGGAGGATTACCCAGCAGACCTAATGCTACCAAGCGCTCAGCTTCACGATTTTCATTGCAGTCAAGTGCCAGGGAAGCTGCACTTCTAAAAAGAATAGATCGCGTGGGTTCTTTCTCGAGATTGTCAATCAACGATTTGGCAGCTTGAGACTCTTTTTCATACGCCTGTCTAAAAAATGCTTCAGCCGCGGGGATGTTGCCATTTAGGCGTTCGAGGATGCCTTGCTCGGCTAGAGCCATGGCTTTCTCATGCAATCTTTCCATTTCTGTCATTTTACAGCTACCCTTGAACGCGGAGCACTAAACTCAACGACTACGATAAAGGCCGGTAAACCGCTTGGATCTGACGGGGTGACCTGTATAAGCTTACCACTTACTCTACGACCAACTGCGGCCATATCACCGCATCTAATTCCGGAGACCTCAAGACGAGCTCTATCTTGAAACAAGCCATCTGCGCCATTATTCAGCTTGCCCAGCCAATAATCAAATCCCGGCCCCTTGTAGGAGCGTTCGATAATGGCATAATCTGTCAGTGCCACTATAAGCAGAAACGCTACGCCATACGCACCATTTTCGGTGGCGTCCTGCTCATCGGTCCAACAACGTCTAATTTTGTCGTCTATAGCAGGCCAATAAACAGCAAACAAATCAGTGTAAGCACCGTCAACTTCTAATTCCACCCCATTGGCATGCCCCTGATCTTCTAGACACACACCCGCGGCCTGTGCCAGCACTGAGCAATAATCTGCGCCGAGCATCGGAACATAATTGGCTATGTCGGTCAACAATAATGTACGAGCAACTGTCACAACACAAGACCTCGACCTAAAGATATCCCGTATATGGTATGGGATTTCACGCAAAGATTCTATTATCATCAATGATATATGTCAAAGGTCGAACTATATAAACCATGTATAAATTACGTTTAAACAATCCCATGCCCCGCCAAGTCGTCACCCTTGTCACACTTGTCACCCCCAGATACGATTTAAGGGGTGACGACTTGTGTGACGAGTTGAACACTGAAAAACAACTTGTCACCCGATTATGAAGCTAAGGGTGACAAGTGTGACGGGTGTGACAAGTTATCCGGGGATATAGAAGAGGGTAACTGGATGCCAAACTGGGAAGCCAACCGAATTGCAAGATCCTCATCCCAGGCAACCATATGGCGGCCGTCATGGGACATGCGCTTCTTAATGAAACCGAGCCGTTTGGCAATCAAACCTGCCCTGATAGCGGTCATATCAGCATCGTCGTCCAGCTCATTAACGCGCAGGGCAATTTCGGCACCGGTTGAAATAATACCCTCTTCATGCAACTGCATGATGGCCAGCAACACCCGGCCATCGGCGCTTTCACGCCGGCGCACCAAAAGAGACTCCTGCTGGCGTTTGATAAAAGAAGAGAGCGTATCTGAAAGCCGTTGGTCCCTGAGCGCCAGCACACGACGGGGTACGAGTATTTCCTGAAGACGCGGCTGAAGTCCGAACTCCAGCAGCTCATTGGGAAACTCACTCTGCT
>JAPLHL010000402.1 GCA_026389655.1 Chloroflexota bacterium | reverse complement strand
AGCACAGTTGCACATCGGCCGCGACCATATTATATGATGCTGGAGATGGTGGTGTTAACGCGACTGAGGCGGCTGAGGCCGTTGTCGAGGGCTGTATGTTGGGTTTATACCAGTTCAAGAAACATTTAACTAAAAAAGATGAACAGAAAGAAATCGATGAATTGACCATCTTGGAAAAAGATGCATCGAAACTGAATTTAATTAAAAAAGGCATAACTCAGGGGGTAATAATAGCTGATGCTGTTATCCTGGCGCGAAACATGGTAAACGAGCCGGCTAATTACATGACACCTTCGCATATGGCGCAAATAGCCAGGGAAACGGCTGATAAGAATGGCCTTGATGTCATGATTATGGACCGGGCGCAGATGGAGAAAGAAAAGATGGGAGCATTGCTGGGAGTTGCGCAGGGAACGAATCAGCCCCCCAGGTTCATCGTTCTAAAATATTCGGGGGACACATCTGTAAAAAGTTCAATCGGTTTCATCGGTAAAGGGCTGACCTTTGATTCAGGCGGTATTTCGCTCAAGCCGCAGGATTTCATGTCGGACATGAAAGGGGATATGGCAGGTGGGGCTGTGGTAATTGCTGCCATTGGCGCAATCGCAGCATTAAAATTGAAAATAAATGTAACTGCAATAGTGCCGGCTACAGAAAACCTGCCCGGCGGAAGGGCATTGAAACCCGGGGATGTCTTGAAAGCATCCAACGGGAAAACGATCGAAGTCGTTAACACTGACGCTGAGGGGCGGTTGCTATTGGCGGATGCACTTTCTTATGCTGTTAAAAAGGGCATTTCACCGTTAGTTGACCTTGCTACACTTACAGGCGCCTGTCATGTGGCCCTTGGTGACCTGTATGCCGGCGTATTTGCCAACAATCAAAAGGTTGCGGATAATGTTATGAAAGCCGGGAAAAAGGCTGGCGAGTTCCTGTGGCAATTGCCTTTGCCGGAAGAATATAAGGAATTGAACAAAAGTGATATTGCCGACATTAAAAATTCTGGTGGAAGGTATGGCGGAGCAATAACTGCAGCGTTGTTCTTGCAGGAATTCGTTGGGACAACTCCGTGGGTGCACCTGGACATTGCGGCCCCCTTTATGTCGGATAAAACAAAGGGTATTCTGGTAAAGGGAGCAACCGGCTTCGGGGTACGGACTCTCATCAGCCTTGCAATGATATTAAGCAAAAGCTAGTAACAGGGAGGTAGAATATGAAGATCAAATGGATAGGGCACTCCTGTTTTCTGATAACGTCGGACAAAGGAGTTAAAATCCTTACAGATCCATTTAAAAGGGATAGCCACTTAAGTTATCCGCGTGCGGCGGAGAGTGTCGATATTGTTACTGTGAGCCACGATCATCCAGATCATAATGATGTTGATTCAGTGGTTGGCAGGCCGGCTGTGTTAAAAGGTCATGTTCAGAAAGTCATGCAGGATGTTGTGATAAGGACCATGAGCACATGGCATGATGAATTTAAGGGGAAGGAAAAAGGCGCAAACACCGTATTTATTTTCAACGTGGATACTGTAAATATCTGCCATCTTGGCGACCTGGGCCATCAGTTAAGCTCGGCGGAAGTTAAGACTATTGGAAAGATTGACGTGCTTTTGATACCCGCCGGCGGGTTGTTTACGCTTGATGCTAATGCGGCAAGCATGGTATGCGATGATATTAAGCCGCATGTTGCTATTCCAATGCACTATAAGACTGACCAGTGTCAGTGGCTAAAAAACACAGCAGACGATTTTGCAAAAGGAAAAAAACACGTTAAAAAGCTTGATTCTGACGAAGTCGAAATTTCAGCCGGTGAAATGCCCGAGACGGGTGAAATTTGGATCTTGAGATATAGCGGTCAGGCCTGAAATCAGGGTCTGGCTGATAATTTGGCGAGGGCCAGCCGGGCTGCTTCTGACTCTGCAGTCTTTTTGCTTTTTCCTGACCCGATTGCCAGAACGACATCGCCTACCGACACGGATACAAAGAATACGCGGTCGTGGTCCGGTCCCCTGGCTTCAATCACTTCATAATCAGGTAACAATTTAAATTCGGCCTGGGTCAATTCTTGCAGCAGGGCCTTGAAATTAACGTCAATTCGCCCCGATTTTATGGCTTCAATATCCTCACTAAAAAGCTTTAAGATCAGGTTCCTGGTAGCTTCTATGCCCTGGTCCAGAAAAATGGCAGCTATCAATGCTTCGAAGGTATCGGCCAGGTTATTGCGCTTGGTTCTTCCATCAGAAAGGTCTTCCCCTTTGCCCAGAAGCATAAAGTCTCCCAATTTCAGTGTGTGCGCCTTTTCAGCGAGTTTCTCCTGCCTTA
>JAPLHL010000272.1 GCA_026389655.1 Chloroflexota bacterium | reverse complement strand
TGTTGGTGTATCTCCTGCCATCTTGGCAGCAGCCCGCAAAATCGAACTGTCTGTTATTGCCGGGGTCAACCTGGAGGGATCTGCCCTCGCAACAGCGAACAGCATCAAAAGCGTTGCTGATTTAAAAGCTAAAAAGGTAGCTACGCCAGCTCCGGGTTCGATGCAATACATACTTATGGGTATGCTACTATCAAGCAACAAGATGAGCTTTAATGACCTTGAGCTTTTTCCGGGAACAATAAAACCACCGGATATGGCACAGGCGTTGCAAACAGGCCGCATAGACGGTTATTGTATCTGGGAACCTTTCATATCAAAATCTATTGTCTCCGGTACAGGTAAAGTACTGGCTGAGTCTAAGGATATTTGGGCCGGGCATCCATGCTGCGTAATCGTAGTACGAAATGATTTTGCGACCCAAAATGATAGTCTTGTATCCGCAATCGTTCGCGCTCACAAGAAAGCAGTGCAATTTATTGAGGCCAATCCGTCTGAAGCCAAGATTATTGCACAGAAATGGACCAAGCTTGATGCGGCCGTTATAAATGCCGCCTTTGGACGTGTAAAATATACTTATTCAATAAATAAAGATGACGTCAAGAAGTTTGTACAAGAGATAATTAATCTTGGAACAAGTGGCACCATCAAGCCGATAATTACTGTTAGCGATATTCCCGACATAGGCGCGTTTGTCGATAAAGTCATAGATCCAAAATATCTGCAAAGGTGAAGTAATGCGTCCTTTACGCATCTTGTCTATTCTCCTGTTCCTTCTGATATGGGAGATAGCCGCGTTGATAGTCGCATTGCCCCAGTTGTTTCCAACACCGGTCGATGTCATTATCGCATTGAAAGATCTTCTGGTAGCTCCCGGACCCGCTGAAACGGTATGGGCGGGAGAGTTGATGGGCAACACAATTATCAGCCTTTGGAGAGTGATTGTCGGATTTTCCATAGCGGCAATATCCGGCGTTTTTCTGGGTATCATCATCGGATATTGGCAGAAAGCCCGGGATTTACTGGAACCTGTCATCGAGATAATGCGGCCTATTCCTCCTTTGGCATGGATCCCGCTTGCCATACTCTGGTTCGGATTGGGTTTCAAACCGGCGGTATGGGTTTGCGCATTGGTATCGGCATTGGTTGGATGTGCCTTGTAGCAGCTGAGCTTACTGGTTCCAACTCAGGATTAGGCTTTATGATTATGTACTATTATTCGACTATGGAAGCGGCAAAGACCGTTGCCGGGATGCTGATGATTGGTATAGTAGGTTACATAATGTTTATTGGGTTAAAGAAACTGGAAGATAAATTACTTTTCTGGCGGACGGTGGCATGAGCACGGCCAAGCTACTGATCGAAAATGTCTCGAAATCCTTCTATGACCGTAAGAGGTCGCGTGAGGTGGAAGTATTACGTAATTTTACCCTTGAAGTATCAGCTGGTGAATTTGTATGCTTGGTTGGACCATCAGGATGCGGAAAGACGACGCTTCTTAAGATAGTGGCTGGTCTGGAAACTGCGTCAAATGGCGCTGCATACATTGACGATAAAAAAGTAACCGCCCCTGGTCCCGAACGTGGCTTAGTCTTTCAGGATTTTGCTCTTTTTCCGTGGAGAAATGTTAAGGATAACGTGATCTTTGGCCCCGAGGTACTTAAAGTATCACCAAAAGAACGTTTGAGAACGGCAGGGGAGTACATAAAGCTGGTCGGTCTTAGCGGAAATGAGCATAAATATCCGGGGGAGCTATCAGGCGGAATGAAGCAACGTGTAGCTATTGCTCGCGCATTGGCCAATAAGCCGGAAATACTGCTGATGGATGAGCCTTTTGGTTCGCTGGATGCTCAGACACGCTATTTAATGCAGAATGAACTTCTGCACATATGGAACCAGGACCGGAAGGCGATCGTCTTTGTTACGCACAGTGTGGAAGAGGCGGTCTACCTCGCTGAGCGTGTTATCATCATGACGGCCTGCCCAGGTTCAATAAAACAAGTTGTCAACGTTGGATTGACCTACCCGCGTCACATAGCTGATCATGGCTTCATAACATTGCGAGAAAAAATCACTTCCAGCATAGTGGAAGAAGTGAAGATAATATGACTCTCAAGGAACTATTGGTCAGAAATAAATCGAAAATTTTACATAGATGGCTCGACCTGGTATTGGATACTTATCCCCCCGAGACTGCCAGATTTCTCAAAGATGAGAAAGACCGGTTTGCGAACCCCGTTGCTTTCACAGTCAAATGTAACCTTGAACTGCTGCTGGATGATTTGATGAATAATCCCTGCGAAAAGACTGTTATGCCCCATCTTGAAGAGATTATCAAAATAAGGGCTGTGCAGGATTTTACCCCTTTTCAGGCTGTTTCATTTGTAGTGCTTTTAAAGGAAGCTATAGCCAACGAACTGAAAGTGCAGATAAAAACTAAGGAAATATATGCTGAATTGCTGAAATTGGAGTCGGAGATAGATAAACTTTCAGGTATTTCATTTAACGTGTATTCGGCATGTAAGGATTCGATATATCAGATCCGGATAAAAGAGTTGAAAGCAGAGAACCATGCGCTAAGTAAAATGCTTGGTGTGTAAGGTGTAAAGCAGGTGATAAATGGCTAACCGGATAAGCAGCAGTGCTAAAATAGCCTATCCCCTGGCTGCGGTGACCGCCATCGTGTTGATTATTGTGGCAGCCTTTCAGGTTATATCGCTCCATTATGCGTTGCTGGTGGTAATTCCATATATCTCGACTGTTTTTTTCATTGGCGGATTTATCTATCGCATTGTGAATTGGGGAAATTCTCCAGTGCCTTTCAATGTACCGACAGTATGCGGTCAAGGCAAATCTCTTGATTGGATAGAACAGGACAAAATAGAAAGCTCTGCAGGCTACATTGGCGTGGTTGTAAGAATGGCCATGGAGATATTCCTGTTTCGTTCTCTTTTTCGAAATAGTAAGGTTGAACAAACCAGTCCGCAGAAACTGGTATATAGTGGAAACCGTTGGTTGTGGTTAGGTGGACTGGCGTTCCACTGGTCGTTGCTGATTATGCTCTTCAGGCATCTACGTTTTTTCTCCGAGCCTGTATTGCCGCCGGTACTATGGTTGACTGGTGTAGACGGGTTACTTCAATTGGCCCTTCCCGCTCTTTATATTACCGATTTCGTAATCCTTATTGCCCTTGCCTATCTTTTCTTGAGGCGAGTCGTTTTTT
>JAPLHL010000232.1 GCA_026389655.1 Chloroflexota bacterium | reverse complement strand
AATCCGAGTATACCCGCTTTAAAAAAGCATCTTCCCAGCGTAATACCGCCTGTTTGATACGGTGGATTTCAACGATATCGACGCCGATAGCGGGGCTGCACGGTTTCATAGATAATTAGCCCTTGCTGCCGGGATACCTGCGCACGATGACCGCCGAATTGTGGCCTCCGAATCCGAATGAGTTCGACATGGCAGTGCAGATATCGCCGTTTCTTGCTTTGTTTGGTATATAGTCCAGGTCACACTCGGGGTCCGGGGTATCCAGGTTGATTGTCGGGGGCATAATGCCTTCCTGAATTGCCTTACAGCAGATTAGTGTCTCTATTGCACCGGCAGCGCCCAGCATATGGCCGTGCATTGATTTGGTCGAACTGACCGGTATCTTGTGGGCTGCATCTCCAAATGCTTTTTTAATGGCCTTTGTTTCACTCAGGTCATTGAAAGGCGTTGACGTTCCATGAGCGTTAATATAGTCGATCGAGTTAATTCCGGCGCAGGCAAGGGCAAGCTCCATGGCTTTGGCAGCGCCATCGCCGGTTTCCAGCGGCTTGGTGATGTGGTAGGCATCGGAAGTCGATCCGTATCCGGCAATTTCCGCCAGTATATTGGCGCCTCGTGCCAGGGCGTGATCGAGGTTTTCCAGCACCAGGATGGCTGCTCCCTCTCCGGTGATGAAACCATCCCTGTTTTTATCAAAAGGCCTGCACGCTTTTTGCGGATCGGGGTTTTTAGACAATGCTCCGGCCTGTGTGAAACCCGCAATCCCTATGGGGGTTACTGCGGCATCGGCGCCGCCTGCGATCATTGCCCCGATTTCCCCGTGCCTGATCAGCCGGAAAGCCAGTCCTATCGCATCAGCTCCTGTCGAGCAGGAAGAGGCAACGCTGAAATTAGGCCCCATGATTCCCGTTTTTATTGATATCTGAGCAGGAGCGCTGTCCGCAATCATCATAGGCACCATGAACGGGCTGACCCTTTTGGGTCCTTTTGAAGATAGGATATTCACCTGTTGTGAGAGTGTGCTGATACCTCCCACTCCGCTGCCGACCAGGATGCCGATATCGTACTTATTGGAATCGGTAATCTTCAACCCGGCTTTCTCGATTGCCTGCAGAGCTGCCGCCAGGGCAAGCTGTGTATACCTGTCAGAGTATCGGGCGGTAACAGGATCCATGAAATCGGCAGGATTGAAATCCTTTACTTCCGCTGCAATTTTAATGGCGAAATCCGCTGTGTCGAAAAGAGTTATATATCCAATTCCGCAAACGCCGGAAACCAGGTTCTTCCAGGTGGCGTCCACGCTGCATCCCAGCGGTGTAACTGCTCCGTAGCCGGTTATGACAACCCGGCTAGGCATTACGAACCTTGAGCCGTGATTCGATCAAATCCACGACGTGCTGGACCGTTTTAATGTCCTCAAGTTCGGCATCCTGCAGAGTCAGGTCGAGAGTATCCTCCAGAGCGAGGGCCATTTCAACTTTGCTGAGCGAGTCGATCTCGAGGTCCTCTTTAAACCTGGCCTCGGGCTTAATTTTACTTTCATCAATACCCGGCTGGATCTTAACGATGGTTTTTTTAACTTCTTCAAATACGTTCATCAGGGGCTCCTTTTGTGATTTATTTATAACTGAGCTACAGGACCTGGTATATGGTCAGGCTAAAGCGGCATGTTCCCATGTTTTTTATAGGGGTTTGTGTCTGCCTTGTTTTCCAGGAGCTTAAGCGCCTTTATCAGCTTGGACCGCGTCAACCTGGGATCGATGACATCGTCAAGGTGCCCGTTGGATGCCGCGATATAAGGATTGGCAAACTCGTCGGAGTATTCCTGGACAAGTTGCCTTCTTGTCGCTTCAGGATCGTCGGACTTTTCTACTTTGGAGCGGAAAAGTATATTAATTGCGCCCATCGGTCCCATGACTGCGATCTCCGCGCTGGGCCAGGCGAAGTTGATATCAGTGCGCAGGCTCTTGCTGCTCATTGCTACATAAGCGCCACCGTAGGCTTTGCGCAGGATCAGAGAGATCTTGGGCACGGTTGCTTCTGAATAAGCGAAAAGCAATTTGGCGCCGTGACGTATGATGCCTTTATATTCCTCCTCTACGCTGGGCATGTAGCCCGGCACATCAACCAGTGTAACAATGGGAATATTAAAACAGTCACAGAAGCGTACGAACCTGGCGGCCTTGTCGGCGGAGTCGACAGTTATAGCGCCTGCAGCGAATTTTGGCTGCTGGGCTACAACGCCTACACTCATGCCTCCGAGACGTGCGAAACCAGTGATCATGCTCTTGCCAAAATCGGCATGCACTTCCATGAAATCGCCGCGGTCCACAATTCTGTCGATGACCTGCAACATATCGTAAGACCTGTGAGAGTCAGCCGGCACAATAGAAAGAAGCTCTTCATCCATGCGGGTCATTTCATCTGCTAATGCGGAAGGAGGCGGATTTTCCCGGTTGTTCTGCGGCAGGAAACTGAGCAGCCGCCGTACCATTTCCAGGCATTCCTGCTCGTTATCAGCTACAAAATGGCAATTGCCGCTTTTAGAGGAATGCACATTGGCGGCGCCCAACTGTTCGAAGGTTACGTTTTCACCGGTCACGGACTTGATAACATTTGGTCCCGTGATGTACATCTGGCCGATCCCCTCGACCATGAAGATAAAATCAGTAAGGCCGGGTGAATAGACTGCAGCGCCGGCGCAGGGTCCCATGATGACGGATATCTGGGGTATTACTCCGGAATAACGGGTATTACGCTCAAATATCTCACCGCATGCAGCCAGGCTATCCACGCCTTCCTGTATACGTGCGCCTCCCGAATCGAGTAGACCGATGATAGGTGCGCCTGCTTTGGCGGCCAGGTCCATTAACTTGCATATTTTCCCTGCCGAAGCTACGGACAGTGTACCGCCAAATACGGTAAAATCCTGTGCGAAAACGAATGTTTTCCGCCCGTTGACCGTACCGTATCCTGTGATGACTGCATCACCCAGGTATTTCTGCTCACTCATCTTAAAATGAGAGCAGTTATGCAGAACGAATGAATCCAGCTCTTCGAAACTTCCGGGGTCCAGGAATAAGTTGATTCTTTCACGAGCGGTCAGTTTGCCCTTATCATGCTGCGCCTGAACGCGATCGCTGCCTCCGCCGGTAAGCTGTTGTTGCTTTAACTGAAATAATCCTTCCAGCTTGCTGTTGTTATCTATTGCAGTGGTAGTTTTGGATATCATCATATTGTTTCCTCCGGCTAACTGCCGTTGGCGATAGAGTTTAACCTTGGGACCGATGGTTCACAAGATGCTTTTGGACGTACCAAAGGACGGCCTGCAGCCTGGAGCACCCGGTTGATGTACCAAAGTACCTGTACTAAAGATACTTATTTGTGAATATTTTCATGCCGGGAGTAAAATTACTGGTTATGATGAGTACTCCGGCCTTTGCAGAACGTGACAGTATGGGAACGCTAATACTTAAAGTATTGCTCGTGGATGATCATCCTCTTATCCGGCAGGCGGTGAGGAGCATACTGGAAAAAGAAAAGGACATAAACGTAGTGGGCGAAGCCGGAAACGGCGAACAGGCGATTGAATTAACCGGTAAGCTTTCGCCGGATGTAGTAATGATGGATTTCAGTATGCCCGGGATGAATGGTCTCGAAGCTACCCGGCGGATAAAAGCTCAGTTTCCGAAGGTATCCGTGCTTGTGCTTACCGTTCTTGATGATGATCAGAGCATCCGGGATATAATGCAGGCTGGTGCTTCCGGTTACCTGGTGAAAAGCGTATTCGGCCAGGAAATTGTCCAGGCCGTAAGGGCTGTTGCTGCCGGGGCTATGGTCCTGTCACCCGCTATCGGTAAAAAATTGATAAGCCAGGCTTCACGCCATCCCCTCAAACCGGTAAAGCTTGACTCCGGTGAAAAACTATCGGTGCGTGAACTCGAGGTGCTCAGGCTGGCTGCCACGGGTATGGCAAATAAAGAAATTGCCTTAACCATGGGGCTGAACATCCGGACTGTGAAAGGGCACTTTGCAGATATATTTGCCAAGCTGGGGGTTAGCTCAAGAACGGAGGCGGTCATTACCGGTGTGCGGATTGGCTTTCTCTCTGTCGATGATTCCAGGTAACTTCATATCAGCGGGCTCGACGATGAAGGACGGCGTAAAAATACCCAGGAGACTTACCACGAATGTTCAAAGGAACATTCATATCTGGATTATAGCCATAATCATGGACTTCTTCATCGTACTGTATAATGCCAATTTCATTGATATCACCGGATGGTTTCCCTGGAGTGGGGATATCGTGGCGGCCCATGGAGCAGCGCTGCTCGTACTGAGTTTCATATTTGTCATACCTATAATCTATGCCAGCATCGTTTACAGGCTGCGCGGAACGCTGCTCACATGGTTTATTTTCCTTGTAGCCGTCCTGCCGAGAACGATTTTAGAAACGCACAATCTGGAAGATGCTCTCAGGTTTTCCCTTTTCGCTCTGGTTGCTTTGCTATTGGGACTTCTCATATCCCTGTCCAGGAGCGCTACAAGGAAGGAGAAAGCACTGGTGCGTGAGCTTGCTCCCAAAAGGTGGAATTCAATCGCCCGTATACTCAAGTTGCAGGAAAATGAACGTAAACGCATTGCCCGCGAGCTTCATGATGATACGATCCAGGACCTGCTGGTGATCGTTAACCATCTTCATTCGCTTGAAGCCGGTGTTCACGGAGAAATTCCCCGTGAAACCAGAAACCGGGTGGAAAAAATCGAGAATGAGATGCTGCACGTAATTGATAATATGCGCAAAATGAGCCATGGATTGGGGACCAGCGTGCTCGATAACACCGGGCTGGTACCGGCGGTAAAGTGGCTGGCTGAAAGCATAAGTCAGGAAACAGGTATCAGGGTTGCTGTCACTGTAAACGGCAAAGAACATAAATTGAAATCAGAAGTTGAAGTGATCATCTTCCGTATAGTTCAGGAAGCCCTGGGCAATGTCAAGCAGCATTCCCGGGCTACCATGGCTGAAATCCTCCTTGATTTTGCTGCAAAAGATATTAAAGTGACGGTTCAGGACAACGGTTGCGGATTTGTGTTGCCGGAAAATCTGGATAGCAATGTGGCGGCCAGTCAAATGGGCCTTGATATTATTAAACAACGAGCAAAACTCCTGGGAGGCAGGTTGATGATACAGTCTGAGCAGGGTAAGGGCACTACACTAACTGTTGAGACGAGATTGGTCTAGCGGACGCCGACAAGAATGTCATTGCGAGTCTCGATGCAATCGGGGCGTGGCAATCTAATGGTTGATTTGTAACCGTGCAGCAGATCACCACGTCGCTACGCTCCTCGTGATGACATATTAAGGCTAGCACCCTCGTGATGACAAAACGTAGGGGCGGGTTTTTAAACCCGCCCAAAGGTCTGAACTGCG
>JAPLHL010000371.1 GCA_026389655.1 Chloroflexota bacterium | reverse complement strand
CCTGGAAGAGGGCAAAATCACCAGCAGGGAGAAAAAAAG
This sequence comes from Chloroflexota bacterium, assembly GCA_026389655.1. GTDB lineage: Bacteria > Chloroflexota > Dehalococcoidia > GIF9 > UBA5629 > JAFGLP01. The sequence continues at coordinate 3,122 of JAPLHL010000371.1, read as the reverse complement.
CCGCCCGGTCGGCACAACCATAACGGTCCGGCACCTGTTCCGCAACTTCCCCGCCAGGCTCAAGTTCCTGAAGTCATCTGCTACCGAGGCCAACCATATCGCAACGCTGGTCAGCCAGTATGCGCTAGCCTTCCCCGAAGTCAAGTTCGAATTCATCGTGGATGGGCGTACCAGCCTGCGAACCCCCGGCGACGGGGATATACGTTCACCCGTTTCCGCTGTTTATGGTCTGGATATCGCCAAGAAAATGCAGGACGTCGAAGGCACGGATGAGATGCTTTACGCCGCAGGTTTGGCCAGTCCGCCATCCGTACAACGCTCCACTAAAAGCTATTTGAGCTTCTTCGTAAACAGGCGCTATGTGCGCAACAGCATTCTCGCCAAGGCGGTGGAGACCGCCTATGAAGGACTGCTGATGACAGGCCGCCACCCCATTGTCATCCTGAATGTTACGCTGCCGCCGGAAGAAGTCGACGTCAACGTACACCCGTCCAAACTGGAGGTTAAATTCCGCAATAACCAGGCGGTCTTCAAAGCGGTGGTAAAGACCCTCCGCCAGACACTGGAGAAGTCACCGCTACCCGGCGTGAGTGTTGGCCCCGAAGATGCCCTGGGCGGGCAGTTGTGGGAGCGGTTCCCCAGCGCCTCAGGAGCACTGCCTTCATTGCGTACGGTGGGGCAATTATCATCCAGCTATGTATTGGCAGAGGGAGAGGAAGGGTTATTTTTAATCGACCAGCATGCGGCGCATGAGCGTATATTATTTGAACGGATACTATCACAAAGGGCGGAGAAGAAACCGGAAATACAGGGCATGCTTGAGCCGCTGACGATAGAGCTGACACCCGGGCAGGAGCAGGTGATGAAGTACTGCGACGGCCTGTTAAATGAATTCGGTTTCACCATAGAAGCGTTCGGCGAGAGGACGTACCTGGTCAGGACAGTGCCGTTCATATTAGACGGCGCCAACCTGGTGGAGGTCATTAAAGAACTGCTCGATGAAGTGGGCAGCGAGCAGGATGCAGGGAAACGGGATATCAGAGCCGCCCAATCCCTGGCCTGCCACAGCGCCATCAGGGCCGGTCAAACCCTGGAACCCGATGAAATGAGAAACCTGATCAAACAGCTCGAAAAGACCTCTCAGCCGCGCACCTGCCCGCACGGCAGGCCAACAATGATTCACCTCAGCTCCCAGCAGTTAAAGAAGGAATTTGGCAGGACGGGATAGGGATTAAGACCCAAAAGGGGAGCACCTGAATGTACGATCCCTACACCTTCGTATAAAATCCCTGCGGGTCGAAGAGCCTGATCAACATCTTTTCCTCATAAGAGGGCAGGTCGATCTTCTTCAGGTGAGTAGCGACCTCGAGTTCCCAGCCCACCAGCCGCTTTATCCCCTTAATGGCCTCCTCCTCCCTGATCGCCGTTCCGTAAGGTATATATGAGGTCAGTACTAACATATCCTTGCCTTCCGGCTTCTCAAAGATTCCAACATCTGTAATCAGGGCCGTTACTCGGTCGCCAGGGTAGGTAATATAGGGCGCGTGGTTTACCAGCCGCTCCTTGCCGGAAGGTGAGAAGACAATAGTCTCCCGGCAGGTGCTGGCCACGTCATTAGAGCCTCCCGACCCGACTATGTAAAAAACGTGTGGTATCTTGGTTGAGTTCCCATTGCCGTGTTTATCCACCTGCGCGGCGCCCAGCACGCCCAGGCAGGAATTAGTCGAGCCGCCGGCCAGCACTCCCAGCGCCGTCTCAATATTGGTCAGCATCTTGCTGCTGGGCAGGTTATGCATGCTGAAGATGGTGGGATCGGACGGACGCGGCAGGTAGCCGTACATGCCGTTTTCAGCCACCAGGTCGATATCATATTTTTGCTCTTTCAGCCGGTAGACAGCCAGCCAGGCCGCCAGGTTGGAAAGCCCCACGCCTGCCAATATGGTCTTGTAGCCCTGCTTCTGGCAGAGGTTAGCGATGTACCGGCTTCCGGCAATAACCATTCTTTCAAGCTGGTTGGACTCTTTCTGAAACTCCACCTGCGGTACGGCGCCCAGCGTTTCTACCACCCACGAGTGAGGCTTGGCCTTGTCCTTCAAATAACGCAACCTGTCTTTACCGATTTTATCCAAATACTGGGTATGGTCTTTGCAATTCAGTATCCATTCACGGATGAAACTCATGAAACGGGTCTCATCCATGGAAGAGTCCCTGATAAGGGTGGCAAACTCGTAGTCATCGAAGTAGCCTTCGAACTGCGGCAGCCCGCAATTGGGCAGCCCGCCGGGGTGGGCGCCGTACGGAACCTCGCACACGGCTTTGACCATGTAGGATGGAATTCGCACCAGGTGAGAATGGCTGCGGATATAGTCGGTCGGGACGACGTGCTCAACGCTGACAATTACGCCTTCCCTGGCCGCCCAGGCGCCAAAAGCGTCAACCGTCAGGGGGTAGGGCATAATAGTATTGCCGGAACGGTCGGCCGCCAACCCGTGGACCAGTGTTATGTCCGGTCGCAGGGCTTTCATAATACCCGACTTCTCGCCGCTGCCAAAGGGCGAGTCGATAATGGCAAAGCTGTCTTTATTCTCTTCCGCCATGCTGCTGCCCACCAGCGACCTCGTAGGGATGAACTCCCAACCCATGGCCCCGGCCAGCAGGCGCTGCGAGATAGTCAGCATGGACCAGTTCTCGAATTCGACAGCAGCCGAAATATAGGCTTTCTGTACCAGGGGGTTGGGGCTGGGGGTGGGATATGAGTTACCGGCAAAGCTGGTGATGGCTTTCTTCATCAGCCCGCCGCGTATCAACGCCAGCAGTAAGCCTGAGATATAAGGGCTAATGATGGTGAAATCAGCTTTCTTTCCCCAGAACTCGCGCACCAGTTGGTAAAAGAGCGCCCCACTTCTCCCAGCAAAATGGATGGACATGCCCTCACGCACATTTTTCCTGACGGCCTCCTCGAGCGAGCAGGTCTTATCTTCTCCTTCGATTGGAGGTACGTGAAACTTCGAGTCTATGAAAGCTTTTAGCTCATCGTCCATGCAGCATGCCCTGGATATTTATTATACCTTGTAACAGACCTCAGGCAGCTTTTTATCCGGGTTTTTTTCCCTGACATAGCG
>JAPLHL010000470.1 GCA_026389655.1 Chloroflexota bacterium | reverse complement strand
AATATTCCTGAAGGTATAATTGAGAATTTGAGAGTTTATTTCTTGCTGTAAGGCATTGATGTTACAATTGGCAATAATTCAAATGGATTAATGAGGAGTATTATGTCAGGCAAATATAAATTATTGACTTCTATGGTACTTGCAATAGTGCTCATCGCCATTTCTGCATGTGCAACTCCGGTAGCGCAGGCGCCTGATGAAGCAAAAGTATTAAAAATCGGGTCCGTGATGCCTTTTACAGGACCGGCAAGCTTCTGGGGCATTGCGGAAAGACCTGTAATGCAAATTTATGCAGATTTGATCAATGAGGACGGGGGACTGAAAATAGTCGTCGACATATATAAGGTCGAGATCAATTTTGCTGACGGCCCTATGGATCCCTCACTAGATGCTGCTGCAGCCAGGAATCTTATATACGACAAAAATGTAAAGGCTATTCTCGGCTATTTTGGTATCGGGTACCCGGCAGTGTCGTCTGTTACAACTCCTGAAAAAGTAATCCTGGATTCCTCAACAATCAGTATGGGGACTTTTGATGCCGCAAGGGAGCCGTACTCAATATTCGGGTTTCCTAATGTTGAGATGAGCATGAACCAGGCAATGGCTGTGATGCACGCGTTCCCGGAGGCTAAGACCCTATGCTGGGTATACGCCAGCGGTGGCAATGTTGATGTTGAAAAAATATATGGACCGGTAGATGAAGCCCTCGAGGAAACCTACGGCATTAAAAGCGTACGCGTAGGATATCCTGCTGGAACGGTGAATTTCACTGCTTATATTGCCAAGATGGCCGAGCTGAAGGCAGATGTTCTTTACAGTTTTGGAATGCCGCTGGAAATTGGATTGTTGGCAAAACAGCGTTATCAGATGGGATATAAATGGCCTATTGGATCATGTGCTGCGTTGCTTGATCACAAAACCGTCAGGGGGATTGCAGGCAGCGAGGAAGCTATGCAGAATCTCTGCGGGGACTATTGTCTTCCCTGGCTGCTGAAGAAAGTAACCGTTGCGCCGAAATATCTGGACATGGCAATAAGGATAAGGGACACTTATAAAGCGAAATATCCGGATAAAGAGCTGTATGCAGGATCATTTGGTACTGGGGTTCCAGCTATGGGACATTACTTTGAGGCAGTCCAGATGGCCGGCACAACTGATCCCGACAAGGTCATGGGTGTTTTAAGAGGAGGGACGCTGGAAACTTTCCTTGGTAAATATACATTGTCAGGTACTGAGTCATTTGGGGCACCGGTTGTATTTGGCTATCCCTGTGCAATGAGCATAATTAAGGGAAATGAAAGCATTTATCTCAATGAAGAACCTATGTGGGATGTAGACCACCCGGTGGGTGGTATTGAACTTTACAAGAATCTGGATAATAAATAGTATTGGCCGGGCAGCAGTTAAAAAATAGAAGGAGTACATAATGGCTGAATATGATGTGATCGTAGTTGGTGCAGGCATTGCCGGCCTTGGGGTTGCAGGGTTGCTTCAGCGAAAAGGTCTGAAAACACTGGTCCTGGAGAAAAGCGAAACACCGGGTGGTAGGGCAAAGACATCGGTCATACCGGGAGGTTGGAGAAAGGACTCGGGGCTACACTGTGTTGATAACGGTGAAAAATCAGCCTATGCTGACCTTTTACGGAAGGTGGGCAGGGAAATTGCCTGGACGATACCTCTTGAGGGCATGATGGTGTTTGGCGAGGAAAAATGGCTTCCTGCAGCGGATTACTTCAACCTGTCCGAGAAAGAGAATGAGGACCTGGTCACATTGATAGCAAGCTTTGCCACTATGTCTGAAGAGGAGATAGACCGTCTTGATAAGGTTTCCATGGCGGAATTCACGAAGGAGAAGGTCGCTTCCCCCAAAATAGTCGAATTATTAAATATATTGGGGATGCTGCAAAGTACACTCAGCAAACCTGAAATCATCTCGATGGGTGAATTCATTTCCACTTTTCTTGAGCAAATAATGAAAAGTGGCGGCTCTCCTGATAAGAGCAATGTGCGTGTGCCGTTTGGTGGTATCGGTACTATTACCGGGATCCAGGCTGCTGCTGCTGCTGAGGCAGGCGTTAAATTCGAATACGGGACACCTGTTAAAAAGGTCATTGCCGGCAAAAGCGGCATGATAAAGGTCATCACGGAAAAGGCGGAATACGCCGCACCCAGGGTTGTAATGGCTTTGCCTATCTGGGACATGGTTAAGCTCTTCTCGGATGATGATAAGGCCCTTCCAAAGGGATGGCTAAAGTACATGCGGAGCCTGGTGGATGAAACCAGCGCTGTCATCGGCTTTACTGTAGGGGCCAGCAAACCGTTGTTCACCGAGCCTGTATATCTTGCGGTCTGGAGTATTCCCGGTGTTGGGCTCCCTCTGCAGATATTTATTCAAACTAATTTTGATAAAACGGTCGCCCCGCCCGGCCACATGATTGCATATATCGGGGCATGCTGTACACCGGAACAGGTCAGAGATGACCGATACTTCCAGGATGTGACGGGTAAATTCTGGGAAACGTTGCAGAAAATGTTCCCCGGCCTGGAAGAAAGCCTGGTCTGGAAAAACGTTGAACGCTGGGTAGGCGTCGATGGCCTGGGCAGGTCGCCGGGCCTGACCGGCAAATACAGGCCTCCTGTCTTTATGAAAGAGGTGCCCGGTCTTTACTTTGCGGGTGACTGCTATACAGGCCGCGGAATCGGCATGAATTCCGCAGCCAATTCTGCCATGCTGTGCGCAGAGAAGATACTGTCTGATATGGGGAAATAATCAGCCTTTAATCTAAGGCCTGGGTAGAAGCTGGAACCCGGTTTTGCGGGCGATTATAGCATTGTCGATGATCATCGGCAATGCTATTTTCATATATGTCAGTTATAGACCTTATGCATTGCTGCATATCACTACTCTCCAGAACTTATGCTGAGAAAGGCCGTTATGATAAAATTACAATGTTTCCCGGGAGTTATTCATTTGAAGATTTTAGTTACCAATGATGATGGAATCAATGCCGATGGGCTCTGGTCCCTGGTCTCACATCTGAAGGATATTGGCGAGGTGACCGTGGTCGCTCCGGACCGTGAGCAGAGCGGAGTGGGCACCTCCATCAGCTTCCACCACCCGATCAGGAGAACCAAAATC
>JAPLHL010000352.1 GCA_026389655.1 Chloroflexota bacterium | reverse complement strand
TATCGATCGCGAGGTAATCCGCAGACTCCTGGTATGGAAAGGGGATGATCTAAAGGTGCTGGTCATGCCGGACCACCCAACACCGATCAAATTAAAAACACACTGCGCCGAGCCGGTGCCATTCCTTATCTGGGGAAGCGGTGTAAAAGGCAAAGGAAGCATGAGGTTTACTGAGACGGAAGCAAGCAAGACCGGGCTTTCAGTCGAGCCAGGTTTTAAAATAATGGATCGTTTTATTCGAGGCTGAATTTAACTTAAACAGGCGGCTATAATTATGGCAATAGTAGTACAAAAATATGGCGGGAGTTCCGTGGCGAATGCGGAGAAAATACGTAATATCGCCCGGAGAGTCTCAGAATCCTATAAAAAAGGTAATAAAGTGGTAGTGGTTGTATCGGCCATGGGCGATACAACGGACGACCTGATTGAGCTGGCCAACAAGATCAACCCGAATCCTGAACCGCGTGAGATGGATTTACTGCTATCCACCGGCGAAATCGTGTCCAGCACTCTGCTGGCCATGGCATTACATGCCGCCGGCTTCCGGGCGGTTGCGCTAAGCGGGCCACAGGCAGGAATTTCGACCGATTCGAGCTTTAGCCGGGCCAGGATAACCGGGATCGAGCCCAGGCGCATTATTAAGGAACTGGATAAGGGCAATATCGTAATCGTCGCCGGGTTCCAGGGACTGACGGTGGAAAATGATATAGCTACGCTGGGCAGGGGCGGTTCCGATACCACCGCAGTGGCCCTGGCGGCCAGCCTCAAGGCCAAGATTTGTGAGATTTATACCGACGTTGAAGGTGTTTACACTGCAGATCCCAGGGTTGTGCCCGAAGCACGCAAGCTAGATGAAATAGGATATGAAGAAATGCTGGAAATGGCCACTTCGGGCGCCAGAGTAATGCACCACCGCTCGGTGGAGCTGGGCCAGGTATATAACATGCCTATCCTGGTAGCTTCCAGCATGGTAGATAAACCCGGCACGATTATTCATGGAGGAGAAAACATGGAAGCCAGAAACAAAGTTCGAGGTATTGCGCACGATATGGATGTGGCCAAAATCACGATCACAGGGGTCCCCGACCGTCCGGGTATCGCTGCTGCTATTTTTATGCCGCTGGCCAAAGCAGGCATTAGCGTCGATACGATCGTTCAGAACGCCAGCGCCAATAATATTACTGACCTGACCTTTACAATTATTAAAAATGATGTAACGAAGGCCATGCAGATTATTAAGCCGGTGGCCAAAGAAATAAATGCCAAGAAATGCCTGAGCGATTCGAAGCTGGGCAAAGTATCTATAATAGGGACGGGTATGCAGAATACGCCCGGTTATGCGGCCAAGATGTTCCAGACGCTGTCTACTCAGAGCATTAATATTCAACTGATTACCACGTCGGAGATTCGCATCACGTGCATAATCGCTGAAGATAAGGTGAAAGAGGCTGTGAAGGCCTTACATAAAGCCTTCGAGCTCGATAAGGCCTAAAGGTTTTATACAGCCACTACTTCTTTTACGGCGGAGATTTTCTCCTTTAAGAAGCGTTCTATACCTTTCTTTAATGTCATGGTCGACATGGGACAGCCCGCGCAAGCACCCTTTAGTCTAACGCTTACAATTCCGTCTTTAACGTCAACCAACTCCACATCGCCGCCGTCTGCCTGTAAACTGGGCCTGATTACGTTCAATACTTCCTGAACCTGATCTTTCATTAGCGCACCTTCTTGTTGACTTAATTTAAGCTACGTGGTAATTTAGCACCGCTTGAAAAGTGGTGTCAAATAACGCCGCCTCAACTCAATTAAACAATATAATAACAGGCAAGGGAGGTAAACTAAACGACTAAAATCACAAAAACTGCTATATAGGAGGTCCGGGGACCGATTTGCCTTTGCGGTCGTTTTAGTATTAAATAAAATGTTTATACGTGGTATATTTGTTGTTGATCTAGCGAGGGACCAATAGCATGCCGGAGCGAGAAGAAGAGAAAGCCAGGAACTGGCGTACACGGATACAGGAAGCAATCAAGCTGGCCCAGGAAAACCGCTGGCAGGAAGCTGTTGCAGCCAACCAGAGCATAGTTGAAGTTTTCCCGAATGATGTTGATGCATTCAACCGCCTCGGGCGTGCCCATATTGAGCTGGGCGAATACAAGAAAGCCAAAGAAGCGTACAGTAAGGCTTTAGAGTTGTCGCCTTCAAACAGTATAGCGAAGAAAAATCTTGACAGGCTGGCATTGCTTAAGGGTGTCCATGTGGCGAAGAACGAGCAGAGGCGCAAGTTGCCTCCCAATGCATTTATAGCCGAAATTGGTAAAGCGGGGGTGGTTAACCTGCTGGAAATGGCCCCTCAGTCGGTGCTGGTTAAAATGGCCCCGGGTGAGCAGGTCTTTCTCAAAATCCGGAGTCAGGATGTGGCGGTTGAGAATTATAAAGGGGAGTACTTGGGGCTGGTCGAGCCTGAGCACGGATTGAGATTGGCCAAGCTGATAAAAGGCGGCAATCAGTACATTGCAGCAATTGTCAGCCTGGACAACGATAAAATGAAGGTAATAGTACGTGAGACCATGCAGCACCCGTCTCAAATCGGCAAGCTATCTTTCCCCATCAGGATAGCAGAAAGCTACCCTGCGCATGTAAAGGACAGCTTGTTAAGGCACAGCGCCGGTGAAGATGATGGCCTGGAAGAGCCGGAGTATGCTGAATCAGAAGAAGGCGAGGCTGTGCCTGAGGGCTTTTCCGTATATGAAGGATATACATCGCCAGATGACATACAGCATCTGGACAGCAGCTTTGGAAACGAGGAGTAAACATGGAGTTAGGACTATCGATCAAACCGATCGGCATAGAAGAGGAGATGAGGCGCTCGTACTTGGATTACGCCATGAGCGTTATCGTTTCACGCGCCTTGCCGGACGTACGTGACGGCCTCAAGCCTGTTCATCGCCGCATACTTTTTGCGATGAATGACCTGGGTATGAGGCATAACTCGTCGTATAAAAAGAGCGCCCGCATCGTTGGTGAAGTCCTCGGTAAATATCATCCCCATGGCGATTCGTCAGTCTACTATGCCATGGTCAGGATGGCACAGGACTTCTCCATGCGATACCAGCTGGTTGACGGCCAGGGCAACTTCGGCAGTGTGGATGACGACCCACCCGCAGCGATGCGTTATACGGAAGCACGCCTTGCCAGGATTGCTGACGAAATGCTATTGGACATCGATAAAGACACGGTTGATTTCATGCCCAATTTTGATGACAGTCTCAAGGAGCCCACTGTCCTGCCCGCCAGACTACCGAGCCTGCTGGTAAACGGCTCTTCCGGTATAGCGGTTGGCATGGCCACCAATATTCCCCCGCACAACTTGAGTGAAATTTGTGATGCTACGCATTATTTAATTGAAAATCCGGAAGCTTCTGTTGATGAATTGATGCAGTTTGTAAAGGGGCCGGACTTCCCCACTGCCGGCATAATCTGCGGAGTGGAAGGAATTAAAAATGCCTATGCTACGGGCCAGGGCAAAGTTGTCATCCGTGCCAGGGTGGTGGAAGAATCCACCAAGTCTGGCAAGATGCAGCTTGTGGTGACTGAACTGCCCTATCAAACTATTAAGTCAGAACTGGTTAAAAAAATAGCAGAGTTGGCCAGGGACAAGCGGATCGAGGGAATCAGCGATGTCCGCGACGAGTCGGACAGACAGGGCATGCGCATTGTCATTGGTTTAAGGAAGGATGCGCATCCGGCCAAGGTGCAGAATAACCTCTTCAAGAGCACGTCTATGCAGTCCACCTTCTTCATTAACATGCTGGCGCTGGTGGAAGGCATGCCACGGGTTATCAATCTTAAAGAGGCGCTCCAGTGCTATGTAGTTTTCCGGACCGATATCATCACCCGCAGGACGAAGTTCGACCTGCAAAAGGCAAAGGAACGGGCACACATATTAGAGGGCTTTAAGATTGCGCTGGACCACCTGGATGCAGTCATTAAGACGATCAGGGAATCCGAGACGGCAGAGGCAGC
>JAPLHL010000087.1 GCA_026389655.1 Chloroflexota bacterium | reverse complement strand
GGGACAAGTCCAATGGTTCGCATTGCCGGACGATGGGCATGCTGGGTGATACCGGTTCCACGAGAGTCCGCTTTTCTTCTACAGGAGCTGTTGCGACTTTTTTTTAACCAGTCGAGCTCGACCTTGAGCTGACCGATCTGCCGGAACAGCTCCGCGACCAGCTCATCCTGAGATTTCTCATTCTGAGACTTCTGCTGGGAGAACATTTCCGGAAGCCGTTCCAGAAGCCGGGCTCGCCATTGGCGGATCTGATTGGGATGGACGCTATACCCCGAAGCGATCTCGGAGATCGTTTTTTCTCCCTTGACCGCCTCCAGAGCGACTTTGGCCTTGAAAGCTGCATCGTGAGTTTTTCGCATCGTAACCATCTTATACCATACCTCCTTTGAAGATATGGCGGGTCTTGATGTACCTTAACCCCCTGTCCAGTTTTTGGGGACCCCCACAATCCAAATGCACAAACAATTCCCAATCTCAATAAATCTGGCTGAGTTGGCCAACAGAAACATCATCAAAATAAGCAAAAAGACCTGTCCGATCCCACGCACCTTTCATGAAAACCAACTGAGTAATGTACCCCCCAGTATACGTTTCGCTTACAGTTCCATGGTCTTTTCCGTTAATTATAAACCTCATCTTGTTCTGTACCGAATCCCATAATATTTGGATATGATTCCAAACATTAAAATTGAATGTGGCTGCGGACGGGAAATCTTGCCAGACACTAGCGTGATTCCATTGAACAGTTCCATTTAAATTAAATGCTACCCAAAATCTAGGATTCGGGTGCTTTTCCCATACGTTTTGGTCAGAAAGATAAATAGTTACAGGGGCAGGACTATTTGAAGGCATATACATCCAGAAATCAGCCATGCCCGTTGATACAGCCGAAAATACTTTATAGCATTCCGACTCATCCCCATATCCAACTGCATCATATACACGCATCGAATATGTGCCAGAATGCGCCGCATTCTGAGTAAGCCCTGAGCTGGTTCTGAAGGCCCAGCCGTGTGTCTGACCATCGTCAAAATTGTCAAGGAATAGCTGGGTTTGCCGTAATTCTAGACGCGTGTTAATAATAATCCCAGAGTTGGTAGTCTTATCTCCTTCTGCAGCATTAACCCCATCTGCGGCAAGATTAGTAAAAAATGAAACGCACGAGATAACCGATCCCGTTGTACATCCCACTGCACTTGAGAAGCTGCCGATGGCACTGCTGCTTGCTCTGATCGTCGTGTCGTCGGAATCAAGCGCGTCTGCCGCAGTGCTTATTATGGCGGAACCACATCCGAGAGCCCAGAGTATCGCCGCTGGGGACGCCAACGATGGAACTGCAATCACGCAAGCGGCAATGGACACCGCGTGCCCTGCCCATTTTAATATGGTACCCAACGATGGCGACGCCAATAAGGTTGTTGGGCTATAGAGTGGACTATAAGACTGAGCTGTAGATGTTTTAATTGAAGCAGGCAATGAGACTGCTTTTGCGATTTCCGAAGTCCCATCGCTATGAATAATTCCAACATCAACGGAGGTGCTGGTAAAATTTTCAAATATCCAGAAGTTGCCTTCCATCGATGCCAGAGTTGGATATCCATTGGCGTCAATCCAAACAGCTAAGACCGGTGAACTTGGCGAACGCTTAAGTATTACACGACCCGAATAATCGGCACCGGTTGTCGTATCTATTGCCATGAGTGACCCATCTTTATGAATGCCGAGAATGGCAAATTGGCCGATTGAGGTAGTGGTCCATGCCGTATCGTAGTATGCTTCTGGTTCATTGGGTTCATTGGGCTGGCAACTTGCAAAGATTAGGCTGGCCAAAAATGCAGTAATTATTTTTTTCATTTCAATCCTCCTCCTCTTTTTAGCCGATATACTCAAACATGTTGCTCAAGGCGCGCACACCATCATTACTGATCCTCGCATAATATAGTGACATTTGCGGATGATGAGTGTATACTGATGGTATGCATACTCAGTATCGTCCACGGCGAGATTTTGAGGCTCTGGAGCAACGGCGCAAGCGCGCCGCGCGCCTGTTCGCGGCCGGCCGACTGATCCTGGCCTCCATTGCTCGAGACCTGCAGGTGAGCCGCCAGAGCGTCAGTAGGTGGTACGAACAATGGAAGCGGGGCGGGACTACGGCGTTGCGAGGCGCCGGCCGGGCCGGCCGTAAGCCGAAACTGAGCACGACGCAACGGCGACGCGTCGAGCGGGCCTTGCGCCAAGGAGCGCGGGCTCACGGATACGGCACGGATCTCTGGACTCTGCCTCGCGTTGCCGGGGTCATCCAACGGCTGACCGGCGTCCATTATCACCCTGGTCATGTTTGGAAGATCCTCGGGGCGATGGATTGGACCCTCCAACGACCCGCCCGGCAAGCTCGGGAACGCAATCCCGAGGCGATCCGATACTGGATCTCGGAGAGATGGCCCGCGGTAAAAAAAACGCTCGGCGCCGGAAAGCCTGGATTTTCTTCCAGGACGAAAGCGGCGTCTCCCAACGGCCCTCGGTGCGGCGGACTTGGGCGCCCCGAGGAGAGACTCCGGTCTTGATCCATGCTTTCAATTGGAAATCTCTTTCGGTCTGTGCCGCGCTGGGCTTCCGC
>JAPLHL010000006.1 GCA_026389655.1 Chloroflexota bacterium | reverse complement strand
TATCCATCCGAACGTGCTTCCGATGTTGGCGGCTGGTACCAGTGCGGAACGGATGCCCATCATCCCGTATTTAGTCTGGTGCTGGACCGCATGGCCCACCTCGTGCGCCGCAATGCCTATGGCTGCAACCGAAGCCGTATTGGCAACATCCGGCGACAGCCTCAGTACTTTCTTGGTTGGATCATAATGGTCAGTCAGTTTGCCTTGAACGACTTCTATCGGCACGTTGCCGAGGCCGCTATTTTTCAGTAGCTGGGACGCTGCCTGCGCACCCGTAATCCCTCTCTGGTTATAGACCTTGGAAAATTTTTTATACGTCGAGTTTACCTTTATCTGGGCATAGATCATGAATATAAGGGCGGGTGCCATTATTATCAGGTAAAGTAACATTGTTTCTACTCCTGAGAGACTAAATCGTACTTTATAAGTTTATTTCGCAGTGTGTCTTAAGTCAAAGTGCTGCCGATAAAATCACGGTGTCCTGCCATGAAATCGCCCGCCGACATCTCCCTCTTTCCCTCGATTTGTACCACAGCCAAGCCAAGCAGCCCATCCACTGTCCGCACAGCTACCCTGGCTTCGCCTGTGCGGGGCAAAGCCACCACTTCCCCGACCTTTCCAGCTTCAATTTCATTAATTGGCACGGCTTTTATGATTTTTAACCGTACACCGTTCCAGTCAGTAAAACATCCGGGCCATGGATAATAAGCCCTTACCCTACGCCATAATTGTACGGCGGGCAGGTTCCAATCAAGCCTGCCATCCTCCTTCGCTACCATCCTGGTATAGGTCGCCTGCGTTTCGTCCTGCTGCCGCGGTTGGATTTTCCCGGCGACCCATGATGGTATGGTATCCGTCAAGAGCTCTGCACCCAACTTCGCCAACCTTTCCGATAACGATTCTGTAGTATCGTCTCCTTTAACAGGAATTTCCTTTTGTTCAAGGATACGACCGCTATCGACTTTTTTTTCTATCATCATAATTGTGACGCCGGTTATTACGTCGCCATTAAGGATGGCCGCTGCCACCGGGGAAGGCCCACGGTATTTCGGCAGCAGCGAAGGATGTATATTAATACAATCGTACTTGGGAATACGTAGCACCGAATCGGGCAGGATCTGCCCGTAAGCTGCAACAATAATTATGTCAGGCTGCAATTCCTCCAGAGCAGATATCTCTTCCGCATTCTTGAATGTCTCAGGTTGTATTATGCGAAGGCCATGTGATACAGCGAACTGCTTTACGGAACAGGGCATGAGCTGTTGCCCGCGACCGGTCCTCTTATCGGGTTGGGTGTAAACAGCAATTATGTCATATTGGTTTGACATAAGCGATTGTAACGCCGGCAAAGCAAACGCCGGCGATCCCATAAATACAGCTTTCATCGTATACATAAGTAAAATTTAGTGATTTTTTACCATTATGTCAAAATAACCATTGACAGCATTGAAGGAGGTTGTGGTAATCTATTCACTGTTTTCGGGAGGGGTACCACGGAGAAACTCGGCAAACTTATCCAATAAAAGTTATTTCTTAACTATTAGCTAAAAAGTATGGACGGCTCTTCCTTGGGGGGATATTTGTGCCTTTTTTACGGTACCCACGGATACAAAAAGAATACGGAATAAGTAATACAAATGCAAGCTGACAAAATTTGGCAGGCAGCCCTTGGCGAGTTGCAACTTCAGGTTAGTAAGGCGAATTACAATACCTGGCTAAAAGATACAAGGGGTCTGGATTATGATGACGGCGTTTTTACTGTCGCCGTTCCGACGATGTTTATCGCAGAATGGCTGAAAAGCCGGCTCCATCCGGTTGTTTGCCGGATTATCTCGGCAATTATCGGACGGAACGTCAATGTCCAGTTCCAGGTACAGGCAGTTGACCAGGGAAATAAGGTTAAAGCCGGGTTGATGCCCGATGGCGGTACCAGCCTTAAAGAGCGCGAACCGGCGGTCAAGGGTCGTTTCCTTAATCCCAAGTATACTTTCAACAGCTTCGTGTCAGGTGACTGCAACCGTCTTCCTTATACAGCCGCCATTGAGATCGCCGGCAATCCGGGCTTTGCTTTTAATCCATTATATATATATGGGGGCACCGGCACCGGCAAGACACACTTGTTGCATGCTATTGGCCATGCTGTCAGGTCTTTAAATCTATCGGCCGTCTATGTGAGTGCAGAGCAATTTACAAATGAATTCATCGGAGCCATACGTAATAAGAATGCCGAAGAATTCAGATATAAATTCAGCGGCATCGATGTGCTGCTTCTGGATGACATCCAGTTTCTTAGCTGCAAAACACAGACACAGGAATGTATCTTCCATATACTTAACGATTTCTTAGCAGACAGCAAGCAGGTAGTAATAACTTGTGACCGCCCTCCCAGGGATATTGCTTCTTTCGATGTCCGTCTGCGTTCCAGGCTGGAAGGCGGGTTGGTTGCAGATATCTATCCACCTGATCATAAAACACGGTTGGCTATACTCGAATTGAAGTCGAAAGCATTAACAACGACTTTCGATGCCGCAATATTGGAATTTCTGGCAACTCATTTTTACCACAGTGTCAGAGAGCTTGAGGGCGCCCTTATTAAACTGTCGACCTACGCCAGGTTGAAGGGGTGCGATATAGACATAAATTCAGCAAAGCAGTTGTTGAATGACATGATCTCGGTCTCAAAGCAAAGCGTCGGTCATCATCCGGCATCCTCGGTAATTAGGGCAGTCGCTGATTATTACGCTGTTTCACCCGAGGATATCACGAGCAGAAGA
>JAPLHL010000239.1 GCA_026389655.1 Chloroflexota bacterium | reverse complement strand
TGCATAAGGCCGGCCACACGCTCAGCACGTTCCCCTGAATTGCTAACACCGTGTATAATCAGCGCTTCTTCGATCGAATCGCCGACTGTCATCCTGGGATCCAGCGACGAATCAGGGTCCTGGAAAACAATCTGCACTTTGCCCCTCAGACCCCTCAACTCCTGCTTGTTGAGTTTTACCACATCGGCGCCATTAAAAATGATCTCACCGCTGTCCGGCTCTTCCAGGCGCAAGATCGTTTTGCCCAGGGTGGTTTTTCCGCAGCCAGATTCCCCAACCAGGCCGAATACCTCCCCTTGAGCGATTGTCAGTGAAACGCCGTCGACAGCCTTAACCTCACCCAGTTTACGCTTTATGAGCCCCGCGGTGACAGCATAGTATTTCTTAAGGTTTTTGATCTGCAGGATAGGCCCGTTTTCCATATTAATCACTGCCTCTTCTCCACTGTATACATGTGACAGGCAACACACTGAACATTTGAAATATTCAACAATTCCGGTTCAGCCGTATGGCAGATGTCCATAACATCCGGGCATCTCGGATTGAACGAGCATCCGCACGGCAGGTCAAGGGGGTTGGGTGTAGTACCGGGTATTGAAGGCAGCCTTTTTGCATTCGTAGAAATATCCGGCAGGCAACTGATCAGCCCCCGGGTATAGGGATGGGCAGGTTTTTGCAGAATGTTTTCAACAGTTCCCGTCTCAACCACCTTCCCACCATAGACGACGGCCGCCCTGTCACCTATTTCACGTACCAGCGAAAGGTCATGCGTAATAAAAATGATCGACATATTGCGCCTGGACTTAAGGTCCAGCAATATGTTCATGATCTGTGCACGTATAGTAACATCGACGGCGGTAGTAGGCTCATCAGCGATTAAAATACGGGGATTGCAAGAGAGGCTCATGGCAATCATAGCACGCTGCTTCATGCCGCCGGACATCTGGTGCGGATACATTTTAAGCGCCCTTTCAGGCTCCGGTATGCTCATCTCTTCCAATAATTTACAGGCCAGCTTTACAGCATCAGCATGTTCAATTCGCCCGTGTACATTAATCTGCTCGATTATCTGATCACCAATTGTGAACACGGGGTTAAACGCCGACTGCGCATTCTGAAAAACCATGGAGATATCTTTGCCCCGAACATGCCTTAAATGTGAAACCGGGCAACTGACCAGGTCTGTCCCATCGAACATCACCCTGCCACCAACTATCTTGCCGGGAGGGCTGTCAAACAGGCGCAGCAGTGATAAAGCCGTTACAGATTTACCACAGCCTGATTCACCAACCAGGCATAAACATTCTCCCTCCTGAAGAGAGAAAGTCACTCCGTTGACAGCTTTGACTATGCCCCGGCCCGTATAGAACCAGGTTTGCAAATCATCTACTTCAAGTAACATTGCCGGCATAATTAAAATTCCAGCTCCATACTATAAAACATCAAACGTCGGCTTTGGGATCAAAGGCATCCCGCAGGCCATCGCCAAAAAAGTTAAACGACAGGACGGTCAAGAATAAAGCGATTCCGGGCTCAACAGCTACCCACCAGGCAGTGTCCAGGCTATGCTGGCCCGTATTAAGTATCGAGCCCCAGCTAGTGCTCATCGGATCTCCCAGGCCGATAAAGCTGAGGGAAGCCTCTGCCATAATCACTCCCGGTATGGACAACGTTGACATCACTATGACCAGGCTGATGACGTTAGGAATCATATGATTGAATACTATCCTGGCGTCGCTGGCGCCCAGTGCCTTCGACGCCGTAATGAAATCCCTGGTCCTGAGCGATAGCGCCTCACTGCGTATCAAGCGGGCTGCTCCCGTCCATCCCGTCAGGCCTATCACCAGCACAATTATGGCCAGGCTTGGCCCGAAGATAAACACGATCAGCACCAACAGCAGGAAGAATGGAAAGGTCATCATGATATCGGTGAAACGCATCAGCGCATTATCAACCCACCCACCCAGGTACGCCGAGAGCACGCCGATTAATGTTCCCAGGAAAATAGCTATCCCTGTTGCCAGCAGACCAACCAGCAATGAAATCCTCGCCCCCGAAATCAGCATGGCCAGCATATCGCGCCCTTTACTGTCCGTACCAAGGGGATGTTCGGGGCTTCCCTGAATCACCGTAGTAGTAAACTGCGCCGTCTTGATATCATAGACCGAATTTGGAATCGAAGCGCCGAGAGGAGGCAGGTTGGCTACATTAAAATCAGTGTGCTTCGGGTCCGTGCTAAACAGCGGCCCAAAAACTCCCACCAGTACCAGGAAAATA
>JAPLHL010000074.1 GCA_026389655.1 Chloroflexota bacterium | reverse complement strand
AGAATCATGCAGTTATTCACCGGCTTGTCCGATGGTTTGCCCAGCAGAGCCGCCTGATGCCTGCAGATGCAGGTCCCGACCGAGATATAGTCTGTGTTCATTAACAGCTCTTTCAGCTCTTTAAAGGGCACTATGGTTGTCTTGTGCTCGATTTCCTTGTCCACAGATATCTTCTTTCCTGGAGCGAACGACTCCATGGGAGGAGGGTTAGCAGACGTCAGGGTTTTGACCATTGCCCGAGCATAATCTCTCAATAGTGTGGCCATCTTTTTATGATGTTCATCTACAATACCCCTCATTAGTTGAAACTCGGTGATGCCCGGGACAAATGGCAGTGCTTCGTAGCCCTTCTTACCATCCCGCTCGCGAATGTGGATCAGCCCCTTGTCTGCCATGACTTCAAGTTCACCGGACAGTTTCTTCAGATCTGTGATATTGAGATTTTTAGCAATTTCCTCGATGGGAGCCAGCCCGAGAGGCATCTCCACGAAAATCGCCGCCTCTTCGGGTGTGAAAAGAAAGCCTACCAGGTCGTAGAATTCCTGGCATTTGACTGCAGGCAACGCCATGGAACGGGCATTGAGGGCGCCGGCCAATTTTTCATAGACTGCATCCACCATGTTTCACCTCGTTATTAAATTTAGCTGTAACCTATGATGTGAGCGGTATTTTGCTGGCGGGCAAAGGTTTCAATGTAAGTGCCTCGGTGGGACATGCCCACATGCACAGACCGCATCCTATGCAGCGATGTTCATCCCTTGTGAGGATACCGTCAACCATTTTGAGTGCTTCCATCTGGCACCTTGAAACACAGGCCCCGCAGCTTGTGCATTCGTCGTTATTTACTTCCAAGAGATATCTCGGGATGACCATCGTCCCTGGCGACGGGCTTTTTCTGGCGCTTCTCATGATCGCGCAGTGGTCATGGCAGCAATTGCACAGGGGTTTAAAATAGTCGCCTGTAGTATAAGCGTAGGTGTGGACCAACCCGGCAGCCTCTGCCTGATCTATTATCTGAACTGCCTCATCCCGTGTTACTCTCCTGGCAAAGCCTTTGTTTACGGAGAAAATGGCGGATTCTCCCAGTAACATGCAATTATTAACCGGTTTAGTGCACGGCTTATCCAGCAAAGCACCTTCATGTCTGCAAACGCAGGTACCTGCAGAGATGTATTCAGTCTGCATAATCAGCTCTTTCAATTCTTTGTAAGGGACTATTGTAGTCCTGGGATCTATTTCCCTGTCGATGGGTACAGTTCTTCCCGGCGCAGACTTCTGCATTTGAGGAGGATTTCCCGATTTATACGTCTTGCCGATGGCCCTCTGGTATTCTTTCATGAGGACTGTCATTTTTTTATGACGCTCGTCTACAATGCCGCGCATCATGTGGAATTCAACTGTGCCTGGTATTAAGGGCAAACCCTCATACAATTTCACCCCGTCTCTATCCGCTATATGCACCAGGCCTCTGTCTTCCATGATCTCCAGGTCATGTGCAAGTTTCTGCAGATCGGCGGCCGGTAAGTTTTCGGCGATATCCTGAATTGCAGACAAACCCAGAGGCATAGCCACATAAATGGCGGCGTCTTCCGGGGTGTAGAGGCAACTTATGAAGTCAAAGAATTCGTTGCATATTATGGAGGGCAGAGAGGTGGACCGGGCATTGAGAGCGCCAGCCAATTTTTCATAGATAGCATCAACCATTCTTTACCTCAATTGCCTGAATGAAAGTTAATTTGTGTACAAGATATTTGCATGCAGTCTAACAAGAAAAAATGTGATTGTCAAGAGATATAAAAGGATATTGTGGAAACCGGGTGAGTTATAAGAGGCCTTTGACCAGGCCGCCATCGACCTGTATGGTGGTGCCTGTGATATAGCTGGCACGCTCGGAAGCCAGGAAAATGGCCAGATTGGCGACCTCTTCGGGAGTGCCGCAACGCTTGATTGGTATACTGGCTGACAGGCCAGCAAGTGCCGCCTCATATGTTTTGCCCTGGCTTTCGGCCGTTTTCTTAACTATGGAAACGAGCCGGTCGGTTAGGATCCATCCGGGGCAGATGCTGTTTATCAGTATATTTTCATGGGCAACTTCCTGGGACAATGTCTTGGCGAGGCCGATCACTCCTGCCCTGATCGAATTGGACAACACCATGTTTTCCAGCGGTTGCTTGGCGGCAATTGATACCATGTTTACTATCCTGCCCCAACCCTGTTTTTTCATTATCGGAATG
>JAPLHL010000233.1 GCA_026389655.1 Chloroflexota bacterium | reverse complement strand
CGGCATCCGCGCCAGCGACACCGCTTCCATCGTGTTCGAGGATTGCCGCATCCCCTATAGCAACGTGCTTGGCGATCCCGAAGTCAAGACGGGCTTTAAAGGAGCTATGGCCACTTTCGACGCTACGCGCCCGATGGTGGCGGCTTCCGCATTGGGTATCGGCCGCGCATCGCTGGAATTGGTGAAAGAAGCCTTCGAAAAGAACGGCGTTCCAGTCCGCTATGGAATTGCGCCCAATAAGCTCACTGCGCGGGAGAAAGAGTTGATGATGATGGAAGCGCAGCTTCAAGCCGCGCGACTGTTGACATATAGAGCGGCATGGATGGCCGACGCCGGAAAACCCAACAATCTGGAAGCGAGCATGTGCAAGGCCAAAGCCGGACTTGCCGTCACTCAAGTATGCCAAAAGGCGATTGAGCTTATGGGCCCGGTCGGATATTCAAAAAAGGAACTGCTGGAAAAATGGCTGCGCGACGCGAAGATCAACGATATCTTCGAGGGTACCGGCCAGATCAATACCCTGGTCGTGGCACGCCGCGTGCTCGATTTCAACAGGGACCAGCTTAAATAAACGATATCAGTCTTCGTTGAAGAACCTGCGCCGGACCGCCGGGGCCGTAAATGGCCCGCCGTGTCCGGCGTAGATTATTTTCGGATTAAAATCGAGGACCTTTTGTATGCTCCTGTAAATCTCCTGGCTGTCATAGCCAAAATACGGGAACCCGGGAGCCTTCTTCCTGATAAATCCCCCGAAGATCAGGTCGCCGATCAAAGCACAGCCGCCGTCCAGCAGAACGGAGACCGAGCCACGGGTGTGACCGGGAGTCGGTACAACCTTTCCGGCTATGCCATATTTTGAAAGGTCCATCTCACCTTCGATCAAAATGTCGGGTTCCATGCCCTTTATCACAGGCATTTTCATCATCCCCGACAGTCCCACCATGATCTTCCCTTTCATTCCGATCGGTATGAGCTTAGGGTTGACGCCGGTCCTTAACGATTCCGAATCATCCTTGTGCATAGCTACCGGAGCTCCTGTCTTTTGCTTAAGCGCAACGGCGCTGCCATAGTGGTCATGATGCCCGTGCGTGATGAGTATCATAGATACATCTGCCGGCTTAACGTCATACTTCTCCATGACAGACAATATTGCAACATCGTAACCGGGCATACCTGTATCTACGATAACAGCACGTTCACCGCATATTATAAAAGCGTTAACAACTGTGGAACGTACTTTAATGACCCGCTGCTTTCTGCCTGCCATAGCAAAACCTCCCCTAAAAGCATTATAGTCAGCCGAATATTGATTCGATCTTGGACCTGAGGGCTGGCTCCGGTAAGGCACCCACGCTCCGTCCCGCTTCGCCCCCTCCCTTGAAGAAAACCAGGAGCGGGATGCTCATTGCCTGGTATTTTGCAGCGGATTGGGGGTTCTCGTCAACATTGATCTTGCAAAACTTAATCCTTCCCGCATACCGGGTTGATAATTTCTCCATTATCGGGCCGATCATCCGGCACGGTCCGCACCAGGGCGCCCAGAAGTCGACTACTACCGGCAGGCTGCTGTCCAGGACTTCCTGTTTGAAGGTGGCGTCGCTGATCTCTAAAACTCCAGCCTGTTCTCCCCCGATTCTCACGGTTATAAGAATATCGCCCTCATGTCCGTCTGTTACTTTCAGGGCATTGGTTAATTTAACAATATTGCCGTCTGTGGTACCCGGAGGGATTAACACTTCCAATTTTTTACCCTGCCGCGTCAGTACCTTTTTTATCCCTGACTTCGCTTCCGCCGGGCTCAATTTCATCTCGTAGCGTACATTCTCGGCAGTACCCATTTTCCGCTTTTCCCCGCCATACTATTTCTTTTCACTTGACCTGGGCACCAGAAGATCAAAGCCTGTCTCTTTGTCCGGCAACCTGGCAACGTCGGCCCCCAGTATCTCGTACAGCACCATCTCGCCGACTTTCCAGACTTTGGCGCCCGTGCGCAGGCACCCGGTGGTAGTCTTGCCGGACCTGCCAAGCGCTGCATGGATATGAAAAGAGGGCTTTCCACTCTTGTCCGGCGCCAGCACCCCGATGCCCACTACCTCGTGCACCCCATCTATAGGGAGCATCATGGGGTCGGGCGGCATCTCATTATTCTTACGGGGACCGACAATAATATCACCGCTCTTTATCCCGCCTATCAGTATAGCCTGCCCGACAGTGATACCGTGTTTCTCTGCAAATTTTTCGATGCAGTACGGCAGTATATCATCGTCACCCAGCCTGATTATGAAAATGCGGCCTACCTTACCCTCACTGTATATCATATTAAATCTACCTCGAACGAACTAATGTAATTACCATGTTAATATAGTAATTGATCATTGGCAATTCAGCTTTTCAGGGCAAATCGGAATTGGAATCTAACATCGCCCTAGGCTAATCTAATAATCGGGTGAGCGTTAATGATTAATTTGAGATGGTGTACAATTAACACATGCCCGTAAAAATCCTGCCTCCTGAAGTGACTTCTAAAATTGCAGCCGGCGAAGTTATAGAGCGTCCTTCTTCAGTCGCCAAAGAACTCATCGAAAATTCGCTGGACGCCGGCGCCAGGGATATTAACGTCGAAGTGCACAACGGTGGGGTCAGTTATCTTCGTGTGACCGATAATGGCTGCGGACTGTCCTCGGTAGATGTTGAAATGGCGATCCGCAGGCATGCCACCAGCAAGCTAGCCAAACTGGATGACCTGGAGCATATCAGTACGCTGGGCTTCCGCGGCGAGGCGCTTCCGAGCATAGCATCCGTAGCAGAAGTCGAGATACTTACCAGGGACCAGGGCAGCAATGCGGCCACGTACCTGCACCTGGAAGAGGGCAAAATCACCAGCAGGGAGAAAAAAAGCCGCCCGGTCGGCACAACCATA
>JAPLHL010000025.1 GCA_026389655.1 Chloroflexota bacterium | reverse complement strand
TTCCTTAGAGAAACGACCAGTCGAGCAATGCTCTCACAAAGAGCGTACAGCATCGCCTCAACTGGTGTCCCTTTCTGCTGCAGATGAATAAGATCGGACTTGGCGAACACGCTGCATCTGGCAGCAATCCTTGGAGGGTTGCCCTGGCAGCGCAGCGCAAAATTGGCGAAATCATCCATGCTGATGCCGAGGCGGTAAGCCTGGTGTTCCAGGAACCTGCCGGTACCTGCGGCGCAAAGCGGGTTGGAAGCTACTCTCCACGGCTTTTTCAACCCATCTTCAAGCTCTATGATAAGTGAACTCTGCCCGCCAATCTGGATGATTGTTCTGGCACCGGGATTGAAGTGAAGAAGTCCTGAGGCAACTGACAGCGGGCTGCTATATTCCCCCCAGCCGAGATCAACGGGAATTATAGTCTTGCCTGAGCCGCATACTCCTGCGCTTACAATGTCGTCGAGATCAATATTTCCACGCAGCCGGTTGATAAGCGAAGCGACTACAACCCTGGGCTTAGAGTTTATCTTACAGTGATCAAGATGAACAATAGTTCCATTATCGTCAACCAGCGCCAGTTTTACGTTGACTGATCCGATATCAATGCCGAGATAGTAAGACATATCGAGTTAAAAATTATATCAAAATAACGCTATGTGACAAATTCGAAGGCAGGTAGCAGGTCAGATATTGATATCACCCCTCACCGTTGCTGTGCTGCATTATCGTTGTAATTAAATGCAGTTATCTAAAAAACTTAAGCAAATTCATATTTGTCTTGTAACTGGCACAAAGTAAATGTAAAATCATAATATAAATCATGTTCTATCTGAAGGAGGTGGAAGTATGTCCTGGTTAAACCTGGGGTTGCCTGTAGGTGGGCCTGCTTTAGGCATCATCTTAATTCTTATTGGTATCGTAATATTCATATTCCCGCGCATTATTAATTATCTTATCGGCATAGCTCTTATCGTCAGCGGCATCATGTGGTGTATGGGTGGGGGCTGGATATGGGGAATAATCTCCATCATTTTCGGCATTATAGTCATGATCTTCCCCAGGATCTTGAATTACGTGGTGGGGATATATTTGATTATTAGCGGTCTGCTGCTGATTCTTGCGTCGGGCTGGGCTCTCTGGCCTCTTATCATAGGCGCTCTTACGCTATTATTCGGCATCATCGTGATGGTCAATCCCGGCGTGCTTAATGCCCTTGTTGCAGTCTATTTCATCATTCAGGGCATATTCTTGCTTGCTCAGTACTATCATTGGTTCTAAGCACTGATTGCAAGCAATAATGTAATTCTAGGGCTGCATAAGTACTCAGCCGATGAGTTTCGGTGGTGGTGAGGTAATTTCTGCCGCAGCCGTCCGGCTGCGGCAGAAATTACTGAGTCTATGATTTTCCATAGCAAAAAGGTGATAATCTCAGCAGACGACTGGATGTAAATCGTCTCGAACCAGAGCATACAGGAAAGCATCCATGGTATGCCCCTTTTTGGTTACGCTTTTGATCAGCCGTGCCTCCAGCTTGAAGCCGTTCTTTTCCAGGACACGAGCGGAAGCCCTGTTCGATTCAAACACGGTGGCGTAGAGTCTTATCAGATCGAAGTTAGCGAAGGCATATTGGATGATGGCTCCTAGAGCCAGCGTGGCAATGCCTTTCCCCCAGTACGGTTCCCCAATCCAATAGCCGATCGCTGCCGATCTCTTGTAAATACCCGATTGCAGGGTGAACCCGATATCGCCAATAGCTTCAACCTGCGATGCTATTGCGAAATTGGTTACAGGCGAAGTGCCTGAAAGTTTAATCCATTGTTTTGCATCGCTTTCCGTATAAGGGTGGGGGAAAATATCATCAAGATTCATTGAGATTTTGACATTATTTGCATATTTAACCAGGGCGGGTATATCGTCATCCGCCCAGTTCCTCAATTTCCATACTCCCAGGTCGGTATCCATTTTTTCTCCGGCTAACATACAAATCTTAATCTAATTGCAGAATTGAAGTAAACATTGACTGTGATGACGCACGAACATGCCATATAGCGGAGTTACATATGATCGTAAAGTGGTTTCAACTGTTTGCAATTGCGCTCAGCGCCCGCATTTTTGAACTGATTTTAGAAATGAAAAAGGGACGAAGTTGGTGCCTTCGTCCCCTGCCGTGAGGATTTTAGTATTTCAACCTGGGATACAAACGTAAATGGCAGTTCATTCCAGCGCCAGGCCATGCATCTGCCCGGCCCGTACCCATCCGCTGATCCGTTCTGGTTTTGGTTACCACTTGCCGTACGCAAGCCGTACCCATAGCAATATGGACCGTTCACGTATTGACCGCCTGTCGTATTCCCATTCTGGTAAGCTATGGACTGTTTCCCATTACCTCCATTTGTAATGACCAGGGTCAGACTCACAGCCGTAAGTACGAGCAAAAGTGCTAGTATGATGGGTAGCCCGATTTTCAACCAGTTATTCATTTCTTAGACCTCCTTTCATGGTTATGCAGGTATTTTACAAGCAGTTTGTGAATCTATCATGAAAGCTAAAGCACGTTTGTGTGAAGTTAAATTGCATACGTAATATAATGCCCCGGGTTTACGTTGGAGTTTACATAGTGTATAATTCATACATAGTTCAAGTTTAGGTTATTCACAAGCTTCAAATAATCTCCCACCAGATTAATCTCAAGTTATTGGATGGCCCAACCTGGCTAAAATGAATAATAAAAGAGGTCATCCATTGAGTTTCCAAAATTTCAATCTCCATCCTAGCATCATGGCTGGGGTAGAGGGTCTCGGTTACACCGTACCCACACCCATCCAGATGCAGGCAATTCCCCCGATTATGCAGGGCCGTGATATTATAGGCCTGGCGCAGACCGGGACGGGCAAAACGGCAGCTTTTTTACTGCCGGTACTTCATCGTCTGATGCAACTTCCCAGGGGCAAAATAGGGGCCCTTGTCATCTCTCCAACACGTGAACTGGCTGAGCAAACCTGCGAGGCCATTGACGACCTGGGGAAGAAAACCGGTCTGAATAGTATCGCGATCTATGGCGGCGTAGGAATGGACCAGCAGGTACGCAGGTTACGCAACGGGGTAGAGATAGCCGTCGCTTGCCCGGGACGTCTACTTGATCATATCTGGAAGGGCACGATAGACTTGTCCCACCTGGATATGCTGGTAATCGACGAGGCAGACCGCATGTTCGATATGGGGTTCCTGCCAGATATAAAAAGCATTCTAAAATGCGTGATGCAGCGGCGTCAGACGCTGCTATTCTCGGCTACCATGCCTGCCGATATCAAAAAGTTAATTAACGAAACGTTGAAAAATCCTGTTACTGTACAGATAGGCCACTCAGCTCCTGCCGCCAGTGTATCGCATGCGCTTTACCCTGTAAAGCAGCATCTGAAATCGGCGCTGTTGATAGAATTCCTCAAGCGTAATGCAACTGAATCCGTGCTTATATTTACACGGACCAAGCACCGCACGGACAGGGTTGCGCTGCAATTGAAGAGGGCTGGATTCAGGGCGTCTTGCTTACATGGTGACATGGCCCAGAAAAAGCGCCAGGCAGCGCTTGATGATTTCCGCTCAGGGTCAATAAAAATCCTGGTGGCGACTGATATAGCTGCCAGGGGAATTGATGTACTCAGCATATCGCATGTCATTAACTACGATATGCCTGACAGTACGGACGCGTATACTCACAGAATCGGCCGTACGGGAAGGATCGATCAGAAGGGCGATGCTTTGACGTTTGTGACACATGAGGATGCTGCACTCATACGCGATATTGAGCGTATTCTCAAGGCAGCTCTGGAGCGCAGGACATTAGATGGTTTTGATTATACCGCGCCTGCACCGGCAGTTGCATATGAACGCTCCGCAGTGCCGTCACGAGGATACAGCACAGCCAGGCCACGCATCAGAAGCCGTTAGCAAACACGGATATACGGATAATAAAGCGGTGAACCTCCGGGTTCACCGCTTCTTTTATTAAAAATATATGATATATCCTGATGTTGACGCGTACGATCGTTCCGTGATAGATTGTCTAATAAGTGCTTAACAATATGCCGTTTTACGTAATTGGACGGATGGCACATGGATAAGGAAGGCCAGGCTCCGGAAAAAACGCAGGCGCAGTTAATCGGTGAGGTTGCGCAACTAAAGAAACGGATTGCGCAACTGGAGTCTTCTTCAAAAGTACGTAAGAACGATTTAGACTATTTCAACGAGAGGCTGGCTGAAGAGGTCGCCCGCAGCACCCGCTACAAGTACGAGTTTTCCATCTTGCTAATTAAAATGGATAATCTCGACGCAATATCCAATAAATACGGCGAGGAAGCGGTAGCGGAAATCGTAAGCATGTTGGACATGGTATTTAAGGACACTCTCAGGGTTACTGATCTTAAGTGCGATGTTGGGACTGCTCAATACGGCGCGATTCTCCCCTACACCGATTCTGAGGGAGGGCGAATAGCTGCCGAAAAATTGCGGCAAGCGGTGGAAAGAATATTTATGCTCAAGAGCCGTACAGCTAATATCAAATTGACTTTAAGTGGCGGCCTGGCTAGCTACCCTAAAAATGCGGTCTCTTCTGAGCAGTTGATGACGCTGGCAAAAGATGCCCTAATAAATGCCAGGACAGGTGGCGGCAACTGCATCTGCCTGGCAGAGGAACCTGCCAGCAGTGTGGACCTGGAAAAAGAGATACGCGCCCGGCTTTTGCACAGCGATACTTTCATGAGGGCGCTGGATGATGAAGTCGGCCGTTGTTCACGTTATGGTCAGAAGTTTTCATTGATCTTGCTTTCCGTCACGAACCTTGAGACAAAAGGAACAGCTATGGATGGTGTACTCAGGGCGGAAATAATGCGAGCCGCGTATATGTTATTAAATGCGAGGCTGCGGACTGTTGATAAGAGTTATTTATATACTGATAGCAGGTATGCAGTAGTATTGCCGCATACTGGAAATGACGGGTGTATTATGTTTGCACAAAAACTTGTGCAAAGCCTGACCGGTAACCCGATCTTGAGAAATGATGGACACGATATCAATATAACGGTTAATGTGGGTATTTCAGTTTTCCCAACAGATGCTGTATCAAGTGAAGGACTACTGCGCAAGACGGAGGCTGCATTAAGCCAGGCTATCAGGAAAGGTGTTAATCAAATCGAGTTAGCCTCCAGTTCTATAGGAGGTATGGGCAAGGATGGAAGGGATGTCAACGATGTAATAGCCAGGCTGAAAGAAGCGGGCCCTGCGGCTGTCTATAACCTGCTTGCCGCAGTAGATGTAACAGAACACTACGACAGGCCCCACTCTCATATGGTAGCTAAATATGCTATGGCAACCGGTTCAGCGCTGGGACTGCCTACTCTCACGATACGGCGGTTGAGGATCATGTCATTGTTGCATGATCTGGGTAAGGTATGCGTGCCCGAAAGTGCGATAACCAAATCAGGTCCGTTGGTTGATAAGGAATGGGACATGATGATGCGGCATCCGCAGTTCTGTGCGGATATATTAAAGGAGTTTGCTGATTTCGAATTTTGTGTTATGCCCGTGCTGGCGCATCACGAAAGGCTGGACGGGAAGGGTTATCCCCGTGGTTTGAAAGGCGATCAGATACCCATGGAATCCAGGATAATCTCAGTTGCCGAAGCTTATGACGATATGGTGACGCCACGCCCTTACCGGCAGCAAGTATCGTCAGCAGAGGCCCTGGAAGAGCTGCAAAATAAATCGGGCAGTCAATTCGACACTGCTGTAGTAAAAGCCTTCATAAAATCCTTGTCTTCAGTAGAAAGCAAAGTATAAGGCCGGCTACCTCTAGGCGGGATTATTACTATTCACCCAGGCGAATGACGTTATCCGCTTTTATACCTGTGGTGCAACCGCGTGTGTCAAAAACCAGCTTTGATTCTTTAGCGGAACTGGATTCTATAAACTTGATGCCAATTAAAGGACAGAATCAGGCATGCTTGAGCGCAACGCCTTCCAGGACATTGGCCACGTCTTCGCACATGTCTGTGGCGCTTTCCATGTGTTCGTATATCTCTCGCCACTTAATTATATCGGCGATGTCGGTGTCTTCAAATAGTTCGGTCAGCGCCGTACGGTAAATAGTATCGGCAACGTTTTCCAGCCTGTTTATTTCGACGCAGCTGTTTAATATTTTCTCAAGGTTGGCATTGTGCTTACGTAAACTGGGCATTACGATTTCAACTTCTTTAGTTATTTGGCAGATTATATCAGCCAGTTCTTTAGCCCGTTTCCCGGGTGACTTGACCTTGTAAAGGACCATGGTATCCGCTGCAGCCTGGATCAAATCGGTAACATCATCCAATGAATGGGCCAGTGTTCCTATATCTTCCCTGTCAAAAGGTGTGATGAAAGAGCGGTTAAGCTGGAACATGATCTCATGTGTTACCGTGTCTCCCTGGTGTTCGATCCTGGTCAGGTCGTCCATTTTCTGGTCCACACTGTCCCAGGTATAGATCATGTCTTTCAAGGTTTCAGCGGCCTTGACCATGTTACTGGCGCTGACTTCGAACAGGTCGAAGAATTTGTCGTCGCGGGGCATGAAGCTAAATTTAGGCATCTGTAAAACGGGTAAATTATAACATAGCCGGATGGCAACGTGCTGATGAATGAGTAAATCTAATCAAGGTCAATCAGGTTCCCGCATTGCCGGCATTTTTTAACTCCCCGGAAGCCCGGATATCCGCAATGCGGACAGATGTAACGTTTATCCTCTTCAGCCATCCATTGTTGGGTGCCGACCTCCCTCCATCTCGGAACGGAGCGCAGGATCACCTTTTTACCAACAGGGATCAGGAAATTATCTATAAATTTGCAGGGGAAATCCGCGCATTGGTGACAGCCTTCAATTTTCTTATCGCTGCAGCATGACTTGATCGGACAGGTCTTGCAATAGCCAAATACGCGGTCGGACAGGCACCCGTCACATATAAGGTCTTCGGGTTTGGCCCCGTAAACAGGCGCCAATTTCTCTTTGAATTTCTGATTGTTGTCACGTGACGCAATGTGAATACCACAGACACCACAGTACAATCCACACGGAGCAGCAAGCGCCTTATTCATTGCCAATCAGCCTCCTTCTCGTTCGTACGCACGATTATATGCTGAATCATCAGCACATCACAAGTGCAACCTAATTTCTTTCACGCGGACGGCCATTTGTGGATACAATATCCGTGATGTAGAATTGTGCACTGAAACTAAAATATTCCTTAATAATTTAGGAGGATAAAACTATGAAATCTCCCTGGGGTTGCGCACTGGCGGCGGTGGGCGCCGTTGTTGTAGTTGGCATTATTATTGCCGTCAGCCTGATGAGTATGTATAACGGCCTGGTAACCAAGTCACAGGCTATTGATGCCCAGTGGGCGCAGGTTGAGACGCAGTACCAGAGGCGCTTTGATTTGATTCCCAACCTGGTTAACTCGGTTAAGGGCATGATGAAACAGGAACAGGCCGTATTTGACGCCATAGCCCAGGCGAGAACGCAATACGGAAGCGCTACCACGGTAGATGCCAAAGCAGTTGCGGCCGGTCAGGTGGAATCTGCCCTGGGGCGACTCCTGGCAATTGTCGAGAACTACCCGGAACTAAAATCAAGCCAGAATGTAACAACCCTAATGGACGAATTAGCGGGCACTGAGAACCGCATCAGCGTTGAACGCCAGCGCTATAACGAACTGGTAAAGGACTATAACACTCAGATTAAGACCTTCCCGACCAATATGCTGGCAGGTATGTTTGGATTTACCGAAAAGCAGTACTTCCAGTCTGTGAGCGGCGCTGCCCAGCCTCCCAAGGTAGAATTGTAGTGAAACGGAACTTTATACTACTGGGACTGGCAGTAGTCAGTGTAATATTGCTGCTGCCTTTGGGGACTGCGTTCGTATCGGCGCAGAATTTCCCTGCCTACCAGGGTTTTGTGAATGATTATGCCGGTTTGTTGACTGCCCAGGGAAAGTCACAGCTCGAAGCGAAGCTTACGCAACTTGAAAAAGATACTGCTGCTGAAGTTGCTGTGGTCACGATAAAGAGCCTTGAAGGCGATACCATAGAGGATTATGCTGTCAGGCTCTTTGAAAAATGGGGCATAGGCAAGAAGGACAAGAATAATGGAGTATTATTCCTGGTGGCCCTGGATGAGCGGAAGATGAGAATAGAGGTGGGGTATGGATTGGAACCCATCATTACGGATGGACGTGCGGGCAGGATACGTGACGACGATGTAATTCCTTCGTTTAAGAAAGGCAATTATGAAGAAGGGATTGTAGCCGGCGCCAATGCAATTGAGGAATACATAAGAAAAGGGACTCCTCCGGCTCCGCTCGAAGAAAATCCGGTGAAAAATATCTTCGGTGATTGGGTGTTTGCCTTTTTTGTTTTAACCTTTATCACTGTGTACTTTTTTGGTTTTATGGCCCGCAGCAAGAGCATCTGGCTAGGTGGCATTTGGGGAACTATAGCCGGCGTAATAATTGGATTAACAGTTGGGGGCGTGGCGGCCCTCATTATCGTTCCGATAATATTTGCCGGACTTGGCCTCGGTACGGACTATCTACTTTCAAAGAACTATCAGAAACAGGTAGCTGCAGGCAAGTCAACGCAGTGGCACAAAACATGGGGTGGATTCGGTGGTTTCGGAGGGGGCTCGGGAGGTGGAGGCGGGTTTGGGGGCTTTGGAGGAGGTTCTTCCGGAGGTGGTGGAGCCAGCGGCGGCTGGTAATATCCGGAGATTATTGCTGATATAACATGGGCCGGATACTTCCGGCCCATGTTGCTTTTATAATCCAGATTGATCTGGCCTGGTCTAAACAGGCTTAAAAGCGTCGAGCTTTTCCAGGCATTCCAGCATTTTTAAATACTTGATATCACGGTCTCTGAGGATCTCCGCCTCCGTGCGGCCTCCATAGTCATAGAAACCTTTGCCTGATGAGACGCCGAGGCGACCCTGTTTAACCAGTTCTTCGGCTACAGGATTAGTTCCACCGTAACTTTTGGTGATATCGAGCACCAGGTTCATGCCGGTGAAATCGAGCCTCTGCGCAACACCTACTATAGGGAGGCGGATAGCCATTACTGCTTTAACGGCAAGGTCGATCTCAGCCGGTGTAGCCCAGCCTTTCTCCATGGCTTCCCACATAGGGAGAGTCATCAAATCCTGAAACCGGTTTACCAGGGAAGGCCCGTTAAGTCCTTTAAAAACAAGTGCCAGCTTCCCCATTTTACGTAGAAAATTAGCTGTTGCTTCAGTGGTTTCTTGCGAGGTTTTAGGGCCCGGCACTACTTCGACCAGGGGTATTATGTGGGGTGGCGCAAACCAGTGGGTTACTATCGAACGCCCCGGGTCCTGGATTTCAACAAAATCGAAGATATTTATACTGGATGAATTACTGGCCAGGATCGCCTTTGGTGGGCAATGTTTTTCCAATAGCGAAAATATTTTCTTTTTAGCGTCAATAGTCTCGTTTATGGCTTCAACTGCGAAGTCCGCATCTTTACAGCCGGTTGCCAGATCCGGGGTTGGGTGAATTCTATTTATTATGGCCGGTATATCGTTTACTGAGACTTTCCCGAATTCCGCCAGTGTTTCCAGGTTTGATTTCACCAGTTCCATGGCGTGATCCAGCCTATTCTGATCGAGATCCACCAGGCAGGTTTCAACGCCGTTTTGGGCGAAGACCTGGGCAATAGAATGCCCCATAACACCCGCTCCTATGACTACGGTTTTCTTGATATTACTGGATAACATGTACATACCTCCTCACCGTGAATTTAATCCCAGTATCTTCCTGGCTTCAGCCGGCGTGGCCGGTTCCCTGCCCAGGCAAGTTGCTATTTTAACGGCCCATTCCACCTGCTCCCAGCTTCCTTTGGCAAGCTCTCCGGTTAATTCTCCAATAAATCATTATTTTTCGGCTACGAGTACCGCGTCTTTGACCTTGTCTGCATCAGCCACATATGTTCTTGATCCCATGAAGAAGCAGAAAGCGGCCCCAATTCCACCGATGCAGGAGGCCAGCAGCGCCCATGCAAGGCCGCCTGCACCGCCGCCCAGCGCATCGGAGATGCCTCCTACAGCCCAGGGTGACCAGGCGCCGCCGAACATATACATGCTGAAGATCGTCATGCCCCATGAAAGTCCTTTATGCGCCGGCGGTATGACCTCCTGCGAGACTGCTCCCAGCGCCGGCATGCCGACGTAGTAGATAAATCCGTACGCTGTGGCGAATGCTCCGGCCACCTGCCAATTGAGATGGAAAACAAGAATGGCAATTGCCAGGAAGACTGCTGACAGAAGTGCCGTCCAGGCTGGAAGCAGCATTCGTCCCTTCCTATTTTTTTTATGCCAGAAATCTGAGAACCATCCGCCCAATAATGCGCCGATGACGGCCAGCGGAATGCCGATGCTTAAGACCAGTCCGGCAGAATCCTCTTTAATATTGAATTCTCTCATTACCAGCGGGACGGTCCAGTACATCTGCGCCTGGCTCATAAGCAATAGTAATCCGTACCCAAGGAAGAACCAGCGCAGTGTCGGGATCTTGAGTAATGCTGCTATCGATTGGAAAAGTGATGCTAACCCGGACCTGCTACCCGTGTTTTCGACCGTTTTATAGTCCTTGAGGAACAGGGCGCTAATGCCCAGGATAAGACCGGGTATGGCGAAGATGAAGAAAGCAAAGCGCCAGCCTAATTGAACGGACACTATGCCGCCGATGATCATCCCCAGTGCTGAGCCAATAGTAATCCCTGTATTAAAAATGCCCAGCATAAGGCCGTGTTTTTTCTTGGGATATGCAGCTGTTATCATCGCCGTGCCGCCGCCGGAAAAGCCGGCTTCGCCGACTCCAACAAACATCCTGGGCAATAAGACCCCGATGAAATTCTTTGCAAGTCCTGTTAAATAGGTGAAAATGCTCCAGGCTACCGCCATGAGGAACAGCATTTTTTTACGGCTCCACCTATCCACGATGTAAAGTATCGGTATGGAAAAGAGGGCTATGCTGAGTGTGAAAATGGTGACTGCAAGGCCGACATCGGAATCACTCAGGCCGAGGTCCATCTTCATCGGCTGCATAACAACAGTTAGCACCGTACGGTCCATGTAGTTGACTGCATATAGGAGGGTACATATTATTAGTATCCAGTGTGCCTTCCATCCTCCGGTCTGATATTCGTTAATCGGGGAAGATGGTTTTTCCTCTAACATAAATTGGCCTCCTCGCTTATTGAGATATTATTTGATATTCATTTGCCGGGCTTTAAAAATTCGGGTTTGGCGAATTCCGGGTTTTTCCAATCATAAAACCCTTTTGCGCTCTTCATCCCAAGCTCGCCTCGGTCAATCATAGCCTTTAGTGCATCGGGTGGCCTGTCTTTGGGGTCTTTGCTGTCAAGGTAGTATTGCATCTCGATATCGTAGACTACATCGAGTCCGACGCCGTCCATCATGGCGAAGGGTCCGATTGGCATGCCCGACCAGATCATCCACGCGCGGTCAATATCCTTATAGTCGGCATTACCATTTGCCCAGGATGCCAGGGATTCCCTTTTCACCGCACGCCAGATGCGATTGAAGACGAATCCCATGCATTCCTTTTTTACCAGCAGGGGCAGGCAACCAATGCTTCTAGCCCATGCTTGCAGAGCATCGATTGTTTCCTTGCTGGTCGCTGTGCCGCCTGCAATGTCAACAAAGTAGGTTTTCATCACCGGGGCGTAAAAGTGAAGATTTGCCACTTTATCACGTCTAACTACGGCCGACTCTATTTTGGAAACCGGAAGTGAGGAGCTGTTTGTGGCTATTATTGTTGAGGCAGGCGCCAGCTTATCAAGCTGGGCAAATACTTCTTTCTTAAGTTCCAACCTTTCGGGCACTATTTCTATTATCAGGTCGGTATCTTTTACAGCATCGGCAAGGGCGCTGTAATACGATACCCTTTTATGGATTGGCCCGGGGTCTCCTTTAAACTCGCCTTCCAGGGAATATACATCTATTGTAAGCTTGATTTCATTACTGGCCTTTTCGAGCGCCTCTTTTTTTACATCGTAGATTCGTACTGCTGATCCGTAAAGCGCTGCCCTGATGGCAATTTG
>JAPLHL010000443.1 GCA_026389655.1 Chloroflexota bacterium | reverse complement strand
GCTCTGGACGATCTCTTTTCGTCCGCAATATCCTTGGTCCCTGCCTGGCTGTCCATGCTCAAGAGTACACGGTTCCTGACTCTTTTGATCATGGTAGCCGTCCTTATCTGGGCATGGAAGTACAGCGGCCTTACAGATGTCCAGGCGCAAATTGTATCTGTCGTCGGCGGCTTGATGGGTGTCAATTTCGACTGGGTCAAGACTATCGGTAAGAAATACGAGACTGCCACCGTAACCGCTGCAGCGTCTCCCAGTTTGGCCACAGCGGCAGCTGTCACATCGAAAATCAGTACCGAGCCGACCTCAACCTATAACACCCCGCTCGATGCTGACGCCTATATAAAGAGCCTGGGGGCAAGTCTCAATGATCAGTACGATGAGTGCAAGAGCATCATCTCTAATTACAATCTGCTCAGCATCCACCCGTCCGTTAGGGTTACAGTAGCCGAGCAGGTTATGGATAAGACCATCGATCTCGCCAAAGCTGTGTGGCCTTCTGTGGTCGGAACTGGCCCCAATGGAGCACCGTTCTATCGTGCTCCCGAGGCCGCCGATTACAAGGATTATGCATCTAAGCAGAGCTTCGATAAGGCTGTGCGTGATGCTATCCCAGGCTATCAGTACATGCCTGAAGGCGCAAACGTCCTGTTCCATGACATGGAAGAGTATTACACCTACCGCGCCAACTTGACTCTCCTGGAAGGCAAATCAATCGGTTGGTACGAAGCGGACGGCAAGACTGCCCGCATCAGGGCCATCTATACTCTCGCAGTTATGGGCCTGTCCGCAGTCGCCTAGTCTGTGAAAGCGCGCCGCGAGGACCATCGCGGCGCTTTATTTTCCCGTTCATTTGCCCGATATGCCACAACGTATCGGGCATGTCCATCCTGGGTTATATTTGTAGAACTAACTGTAAGTGGTTTAGCTTGGCGGATTTGTGCCTGCTTGAGTGTACCATTGCATGGCTGCCTTCTGTACAGGGTCCCAGGGACTGGAAAGTGGGGGGGTATAGGAGAGATCCAGGTCACAAAGGTCCTTTACAAGCATTCCGTTGTAAAGCGCCGTAGCAATTATATCTATACGTTTGGCGACCTCAGAGTCGCTATGCCCAACGATTTGCGCCCCCAGCAGGCGTCCGGTACGGCGGTCTCCAGTCAAATAAATGTTCATTTCCTTTGCTTTCAAATAGTACGCATTGTGATCCAATGTGGTCAACGTGATCGTCAAAGGATCGAAGCCAGCCTTGGCTGCCTGTGTGTCCCGCAATCCTGTTCCTGCTGCTATGCGATCAAATACCTTAACTACCTGGGTCCCCAGACTTCCCTGAAACTCACTATTG
Source organism: Chloroflexota bacterium (assembly GCA_026389655.1). Lineage (GTDB taxonomy): Bacteria > Chloroflexota > Dehalococcoidia > GIF9 > UBA5629 > JAFGLP01. The sequence continues at coordinate 1,490 of JAPLHL010000443.1, read as the reverse complement.
CCGCCAACCATGTTTTCACCGGCTACCCGGCCCTGTTTGTGAGCAGTGCTACCCAGGGGCATGTATACCTTATTTTTCAGTATGTGGTGCCAAGTCTCTGCACAATCGCCGGCGGCCAGAATATCCCGGATATTAGTGGCCATGCCCTGGTCTACCCGGATAGCCCCACCAATTCCCAGGTCAATGCCCGCGGTTTGAGCTAGTTGGGTGGATGGCTTCACCCCTGTCGCTACCAGCACCATGTTCGCCTCCGAGGTTTCGCCCGTAGCTGGGTGAACAAGCAGACCATTGTATTTATGCTCGATGCTCTTAACAGCCCTGCCAGTAATAACTTTCACACCCTTGGATTCAAGTTCGCTCCTGATAAGCCGGCCTACAGATGAATCCAGAGTTGTCAATATTTCGGGGGTAAACTCCAATAGGGTAACATCTAGCCCACGGTGGATCATGGCATCGGCCATTTCCAGACCAATATACCCTCCGCCGATAATGACACAACTGCGTGGATTGTTTTGCTCCATGTATTTTTGCATAGCAAATCCGTCATCCATCCACCGCAAAAGGAAAACTCCGGGCTGATCCAGTCCATTTATTGGTGGTCTGGCTGATTCAGCCCCGGTAGCTATTAAGAGTTTATCGTAAGTTATCTCACGGGTTTGTCCTTGACTGGAAAGTGTGCGCACGCTCTTTTTCTCTGGAAGAATTGCTTCTGCCCAATGATTGAGCAGCATATGAATGCCCCGGTCTTCAAACTCCTCAGCTTTGTGATGGGCTAGAGCGCGCCAGTCAATCACCTCACCACTTAGGAAAAACGGTAAACCACAGATGCTAAAACCGGGATAGCCGTCGGCCACCACCACAGTAACGTCGGCTTGCTTGTAAAGCTCCTTTATGCGCAGGGCTGCGCTGATTCCGGCATCACTGCCACCAATGATAAGCATGTGAGGCATACTGCTTTATCCTTCCCTGTTACAAGTATATTATTGGGGCACACTCATGTCTATTTTCCATATAATAATAATCCCGCCTTAATAAGTTGTTCTTTTCCAATCAGGTCATCTACCAGCAATGGAAGCTGAATTATCGGTACCTTAAATCTTTCGCTCATGTGGTTAAGATATTTCTCTTGCATAGCCTTGCGCTGTCTCAGGTAGTCATTTGTCACGATACTCTCAGGCAGCACAAGATTTGCCACGATTAAGTTAGTTGATATTCCGATTGTTTTCAGGTCTTCCATGGCGCGGCTTGCTTCTTCGATTGGGGTGTTCTCGGGATACATAACGAAGCTGAAAGTCGTGCGGTCCGGGTCCTGCATCATTTCAATTACGTCCTTGAAACGTGCTTTGGTTGCCTTGTCCATTTCGGTATCTTCAGTAGTCGTATATATTTTGATTTCCAGTTGCTTGCTCCATTCAACGGGCAGTTTAAGCAGCCTCAAAGTATGCCCTGTAGGTGCAGTGTCGAACACTATAACCTCATAGTCCTTGAGG
>JAPLHL010000244.1 GCA_026389655.1 Chloroflexota bacterium | reverse complement strand
ATGAAACAATGATGGCTGAACTGATGAAGAAAATGCCTCTCCAGAAGATATCGGAGCCTGAAGAAATAGCCAGGACTGCTTTGTATCTTGCTTCAGAAGCGTCTAGCTTCATGACCGGTTCTACCCTGATAATAGATGGCGGCGCTAATTTGTAAGCCGTTCATGGTTCCGAGCTATTCAATACCGTAGTCTGACTTATTGTGTGCAGATAGCACGTGTATTGGGAAGACGGACTAATAGAATTACAGCACAACCCAAAGATAGACTGAGATTTAGAGATGGTTTCAAGTTGTGTGTCAGCGCAGGCTATTTACCTACACCGCATTCGGTAATGAAGCGGTTATAGAAATCGGAAAGTTCCTTATCTTGAATCTGTTTGCCGGCTTCCTTAAGCGGCATATCAAGGGCAACTTTATTAATTTTCGTTATGTCAGGAACAAGATTCGATAAGTTGGATTGCTCGTTAGTATTTGCCCCGGTTTTATCTAACTCATAGGCAGTCACCAATTTTTGAGAAAACTGGGCGAGCTGCGGGTCAGTGACTTCACTGGTAGCCTTAGTTAGAGGCGAAATCAGCGCATTCTTATAAAATTTGGTGAAATCGACAGCAGACATTCCATCTTGATTTGCATCGGCATTAATAATTGCGGGCAGCGCCAGTAACATACCCAGCACAATAATGCCGCATAATGCAACTGCCATTAACCAAACTGATCTATTCTTCATTGATTCAATCCCTCTCGATAACGCCGTTACCGATCGAAAGTGAATAGCATTACTTAAGTCCTAGTACTTTAGTATGGGACGCAAAGCTCAGAATGTCAAGCTAAAAGGTTCAGTGGATTGAGCTGTTTGGCTATTGACAGACGGCATTTGCTTACCATTTACACAACGCACGTCACCAAAATAAGGATAGTACAAAGGTAAAAATCGAGGGGAAATGATATGTAATAGTACGTAATGGTATGTAATAGAACGTAACGGTATGTAATGGTACTTATAGGTAAGAGAAGAAGCGATTTAGGATGTTCGCATGCCTGGGGAGAGGGAGTTGAAATATGTGTTGGCTACGGATACTAAAGGGTCCGGATAACAGCCACCACTCTACCCTGGACTTCCACATTCGTTGCATCGAAGAAGAGGGGTTTCATTTGTGAATTTGCCGGCTGCAGCCTGACCTGATCGTTCTCTTTGAAAAACCGTTTGAGCGTAACTTCTTCCTCATTTTTCAACCATGCGGCAACCATGTCACCATTGTTGACAGTCTTTACAGGTTCCATCAACACAATGTCACCATCGTCTATCAGAGCATCGATCATCGATTGGCCGCTGACCCTGAGGGCAAACACTTCTTTCCCCCGGGTTATCTCGCTGGAAAGCTCCAGAGTCTCCAGCGCCTCGCTGTGCCATGAATCGGCGCCAAGAACGGGGATTGGCGTGCCAGCCGCTATTTTGCCCAACACGGGAACGTGTATAGTACTTTTTCTATCAGGGAGTTGTATGCTTCGGAATACCTTTGAGTCCCTTTCGATCTGGTGTTCGCTCTCAAGTACCTTCAAATGATGCTGGACCACAGCCGTGGAACTGAGTTCGCATCCCTTCATAATGTCACGCACTGTCGGAGCGTACCCACGTTCGTCATAAAATTCACGGATATAATCAATGACTTTTTGGCGTGTAACATTGGCTCCTGGTTTTCTCATATAATCACCCTAAAGAGTACATTTGTTCTTAACACAAGTGTACACAACACGAGGCAAACTTGTCAAGGGAATCTATTTGGCGGGACACGCGCAATATGATGAATTAGAGAACAGGCGTACCTTGTAACGCCCAGGGACTTGCGGATTTTACATTTACCTTTACGAGCTTGCCTTTGTGGTCAGAGGGATCAGAGAAAAATACCAGTTTGTCGC
>JAPLHL010000008.1 GCA_026389655.1 Chloroflexota bacterium | reverse complement strand
GGCATAAGGATAATTCACAGTGCACACTATCGCAGCGAGTATTTCCAATTTCTCAACAGTGACATTATTTCCTCAACAATTTTCACCGTATTGAGCGGCCTGCTGGCATTCCTGCTTATCATGCTTCTATATAAGTTCATTCCCAGTAACAGGCCAAGGTGGAGAGACATCTGGCCGGGTGCTTTGATGGCAACCGCCAGTGTGGAAATTATCAGGTTCGGATTCGTCTGGTACATTAAAAACTTCAGCCAGTACAACCTCATATACGGGTCAATCGGGGCAGTTATTGCTTTACTGGCATACATTTACCTTTCCGCCTGGGCTCTATTGTTTTTCGCCAAGCTGAGCGCCACCAACCTGCGTCTGAAATAAGATCAACTGAGACAACACACCCTGGCCACTGCGGTGCTGTTGTATACCGTCTCCATTTATGCAAGAATTATTTTCGGCAGAAATTCGATGAGGGGAGGCACATATGATTAATAAATTGGGGAAACTATTCGCTGTATTTGCGGCAGTACTGATAATCTCCTTCCTGATGTTCATTCCAGCCCAGGCAGCCGATACGCGCACCGGACAAAATGTAGATGTTGCAGCGGGTGAGGTGGTAAATGACGATCTTTACCTGGCAGGATCCGAAGTGACCGTTAACGGGACCGTGAATGGAGATGTGATTGCGGTCGGAAACAGGGTCACTATTAATGGAGATGTAAACGGGAGCGTTACCGTTGCCGCTTCCACCATAACTATCAAAGGCAGGGTGAGCAACTCAGTCCGCGCTGCAGGAAACGAAATAACTATAAACAGCAATATAGGCAAAGACCTGGTAGCAGTGGCAGGATATGTGGCCATATCATCTGCCGGTTCGGTTGGGCGTGACCTGCTGGCCGCATCAGGTACCGTGAACGTAAACGGCCCGGTAACCAAAAACATTACCTGCAATGCAAACAGGCTTGTTATCAGCAGTAGCGTTGGAGGCAACGTCAAAGCAGCGGCAACGGAGGTCAAGCTCGAATCGTTCGCCAGCATAGCAGGTAACCTGGAATATTCTTCGCCCAATGAAGCCACCGTAGCTGCCGGCACAGCCATCAAAGGCCAAACAATACATACTGTTCCAGAGCAAGCCCCGGCCCCTTCTAATCAGACCGTTGCAACGGCGTTAGGAGCCATAGTCGCCGCCATAATTGCATTCATATTGGGGTTCATCATCGTTTTGGCCCTGTTTAAATACGCGGCTGCGTTACTCGTCGGCATAGTAGTCATATTTATTGCCAGAAGACATGTTGCAGACGCCATTGAAACCCTGCGTAATAAACCGTGGCCATGCCTTGGCTGGGGCACATTAATTGCTGTCTTGACGCCGATAGCTGCGGCCATCCTGTGCATATTGATCGTGGGAATTCCGCTGGCCATTGCCGTCTTCGCTATTTATATAATCGCCATTTACATCGGTCACATTATTACTGCAATTTTCCTCGGCAAGTGGATGCTGCGGCGGCTTGCCGCTGATGATAGCATCGCACACCTGATAGGGGCGCTTGCCCTTGGGCTGCTCATAATTTATACAGTTGCTTTGGTCCCCTTTATTAGCATCATTACGGACCTGGCGGTTATCCTTTTTGGCTTCGGATCAATCGTTTACTATATCAAGGGTAAATTGGTTTAATTTTTGCAGAGTGGCAGGGAAATACTTCCCTGCCACCCGGTTTGTCTATACTCCCGGCCCGTGTAATGCGCTATAATCAGAGCGAACTAAAATGATTGGATTCCCCGACGCTTACCTGGACATAGAAACCACAGGGTTATACGCACACCAGGACCGTATAACGGTCATCGGCATCTACTTCCACAATGGAGACGAGGGCCGCCTCGTACAACTTTACAACGAGAAGCTAAACTATGATGATCTTCTTAGTACGATGGAAGGCACCGACAATGTATTTACATATAACGGCGACCGTTTCGATCTGCCCTTTATACAGGTCCACTTCGGGGCGGACCTCAGCCAGATGCACAAGCATACTGACCTTATGTTCGATTGTTGGAGGCACAATTTAAAAGGCGGGTTCAAAGCAGTATTAAGGCATCTGGAGATCAGCAGGGAAACAGACGGCCTTACAGGGCTTCATGCAATCTGGCTATGGGAAAAATATTGCAAAACGAATGATGCTTCTGCGCTTGACCTACTCCTGCGGTACAACCGGGACGACGTAGTAAATTTGAAGCAACTGCGGGAATCGCTCTCTTCTATAGACACGTCAAATACTGCTTAGTCTTACTATGGACCTGGATTAATTCAATAAAAAAATGGGCTGGTCTCGAGACCAGCCCATTTTATCTTGCAGTGCACTTACTAAACTATTTTGCGATTTTATCAAGTTCCCTTAGGTGAGTATCAATTCCCTTACCAAAGAGCTTCAGTACAATTGGCTCGCCGTTGCCATACTTCTTGTACACACGGCAGGTCTCGCAGATGCTGGTATCACGGCCCGTGGAACCTTTGTCATCCAGTTTGCAGTAAGTACCTTCTATCTCCCAGCAGGGCAAGAACTGGTACTTGGCGACAGGGCACTCGTTTGTAATCATTTCAGGACAGTTGCAGAGTTTATAACATGGTGCCTTGTCAGCCCAGAAATTGACGCCTTGCTCTTCCTTAACTTCAGTAGCTTTCTTTGCTTTTACTTTATTTTCAGCCATTTTATTGTCCTCCTTTAGTGGTCGATATAACTATATTTCTTTACAGTAACAATTTATCATGTTCAATGCTTAATGCCATCCGTATTAACGCTTAAACTAAGTTTGCGCAAAAGCGCAAGTGTCAGCGACAAATTTATCGTGTGTTCAATAAAAAATTACCCTCTCCTTTTGGAGAGGGTAATTAAATCCCTTAGTTGATATTGCGCATTACCTGACGGCAGTCTGCTCGAGCACCTTTAAAGAAGTATTGATCCCACGTCCCATCAACTTCAACTGGATGGGTTTGCCATCACCATATGTCTTGTACACACGGCAAATTTCGCAAATGCTCGTATCTTTTCCATCAGTACCATAATCATCCAGCTTGCAGTAGGTGCCTTCAATTTCCCAGCAAGGGAGGAACTGATACTTAAAGGCCGGGCATTCCGCTTTAACCATATTTGTGCAATGTGAGACTTCCCAGCACGGCTTTTTATCAATCCAGAAATTAAACCCGCGCTCTTCTTTAGTCTCTTCTGCGATCTCAATCTTTTCAATTACTTTTGCCATTTTCTTGCCTCCTGCATTGTCTTTTTCAGGTTGCTCATACTTTAACATCGGGTGCAACCATGAGCATCCGCCTTAATGCCTAATATGCAATTGCGCTTTTGCGCAACTGTTAATATCATCAAACACGATCCGTATACTCATAAAGGGCCGATTTGGGTGATGTATTGCGTTTTTGCGTGATTTCAGAAAACAACTAGGCATTCCCGCAGGGTTTGGAGAATTCATGCGTCAATTATCTAATTATTGTTAGCAGTGATATAATTTTCACTTTCTTATAGTCATTCAAGCTTTAGGAGATTCGCTTAATGTCCGAAAGAACAAAGGGCAGCAGTTTTTATGGCTGGTGGCTTCTGCCGATACTCTGCCTGGTATACTCGATACCTATTGGTTTCGCACTTTACGGACCCCCTGTTATATACCAATTTATGCAGAAGGACCTGGGATGGCAGCGCGGCGAGATCAACCTGGGTTACACCATAATTGGTATTATGCTCGGCCTGGGTGCTTTCATAATCCCATGGCTTATCGAGCGTTTCGGACCTAGAAAAACACTGGCTATAGGCGCAATTCTAGCGGCAATATCCAGTCTTTTCATGGCTTTCTTCGCTCATATCTATCCCGTCTACCTTCTACTATGCTTTTTCGTTGGCCTCGGCATATCTTTCGGATCTGTGGTGCCGATACAGGCCCTCGTGCTTCTGTGGTTTAATGTGCGGCGGGCACTGGCCATGGGACTCGTCCTGGGAGGAGGGGCAATAGGCGGCTTTATATACCCGCAGATAATAAACGCCTGCATCATCAATTTCGGAGGCAAGTGGCAAATCGGCTGGGACGTAATCGCAATTGCTTGTTTGATAGGTGCTGTCATAGCAATGCTGGCAGTGCGAAACCGTCCCCAGGACCTCGGTCAGCACCCTGACGGCATGTCACCTGAAGCAGTGCGTGAAGCCATGTCACATGCAGAACATAAACCCATTAAAACCTACCGTTCCCCTATTAACTGGAAATTCAAGGATACACTTAAAACCCGGTCGCTCTGGTTTATTATTATAGGATCCTCATTTGTCTTTTTCCTCTGGCAAATGATATTGACTCAGACCCCGGCACATCTGACCGACAGGGGATTCTCACCGTCAGACCCTGTCCTTTTCCTTCAACCTGCGTTCATCTACGGACTGATACTGGCATTCAGCGTAGTAGGAAGATTAAGCGTTTCTTTTCTAGGTGAACTCATTGAAGCCCGTTTTCTCATGGCAATAGCGGGCTTTTGCCTGATAGCGGGCGGCGTCCTGTTCTGGATTTCGTCACCAGCTAATTTATGGGCCGCATATCTTTTCCCATTGCTGGTGGGTTTAGGTTTCGGAGCCACTTATG
>JAPLHL010000191.1 GCA_026389655.1 Chloroflexota bacterium | reverse complement strand
GTTCTCAGCATCGCCGAGCAGCCCTGGGACTATCTAATTCTCAAGAGGCTTTGCTTCAGCAGGCCTTTGTTATGGACTCATCTCTTAATTGACGTTTCAGGATTTTACCGACAGCGGTCAGAGGTAATTCATCGCGGAATTCCACGTACTTGGGGACGGCATATGGTGCAAGCTTTACCTTGCACAAGGCTATAATATCTTCTTCCGTTACTTTTCCGCTGTATCCCGGTTTTAGTTTTATTATGGCTTTCACCCTGTCGCTTCCAGGCCGCTCAGGATCCGGGACGGCAATAGCTGCAGCCAGTTCAACGCCGGGATGTTCATATAAAACCCTGTCTACAAGTATGGTATAAACTTTCATCCCGGATACATTTGCCATGTCTTTAACACGGTCGGTGATATAAAAATATCCGTCGTCATCCATTCTTGCAATATCGCCCATAGGAAGCCAACCATCTATTAATCCACTGCCGGGTGTAGGCCAATAGCCTTTCATAAGCTGCGGTCCGCGTACCCATAATTCTCCTTCCTCTCCAGGGCCGACATCCTTTCCGGTTTCAGGATCGACAAGCCTTACTTCCGTATCAGGCATAGGAACACCAATTGACCCTATTTTCTTAACCTCCACCAGATCAGATATAGACAAGTTGGCATGGGTCCCTGCGCCCATTTCCGAAGCCCCGTAGCTATCACCGATCTGTACACCTGTCTCGTCCTTAAACTTGTCTGAGACCTCTTTTGGCAACGGCGCCGTAGATGAAGTGAAAAACGTCTTGAGCTTGCCAAGTCCCATTTCCACGAGCTTGACATATTGGGTCGGTACGCAGGAGCAGGCAGTAGGTTCATGATTCTTCAGGATATCAAATATCGCTTTCAGATCCCGCGGGTCGGGTACCATATAAATTTCAAAGGCCCAATAAATACAGAAATGTGACAGTGTCATACCAAACTGGTGGAACAGGGGGACACTGATAAGCCAGGAGCACTGCCCCCGCATATAAGGTTCCACAGGGCCGAATGCCCATGCCATATGGCATAAATTGGCAAGCCTGCTTGTATGCGGCAGCATTACACCCTTGGGTACACCCGTTGTTCCTCCTGTAAATATCAATTCGGCCAGGTCTTCCCCGGGGTTGATATTCACTTTTGGAGGTTCCGGCGCATATTTTGTTATCAAATCATGGAAACGAAATGTTCCCGGGATAGCTTTTGGTTCCTCAGCTTCCAATGAAAACTCTGTTGCCGATGTGATTATTATTCTTTTAATTTTTGTCCTGGATTTGATTTTTTCAACCATGTCCATGGAAGTATCCATGCAGATCAGCGTTTCAGCGCCCGAACCTCCAATTTCGCTGATTAATTCATCTTCTTTGTGAAGGTGACTGCAGGGAACATGAGTACCGCCTGCTTTCAATATCCCAAAATCGCTGATAATAAACTGGGGACAATTGGACAGGTAAGTAGCTACCCTCTCACCCTTTTTTACACCGATATCGTGTAACGCATTAGCCAACCTGTCCGTCAACGTCTTCAGTTCTGTATAATTAATTACTTTATCCCCAAAATGGATAGCCGGCCTTTCAGGAAAATCCCTGGCGCTATTATCCAAAATCGTATAAAGCGGGACCTTGGGGTAAGGCTTCAGTGATTGTGGGAGAACAAATAATCCTTTTCCGCCAACATCGTATTGTTTAAGCCATGGTTTATCAGCAATGGATATCATTGAAAACCTCCAGTATAGAAATAATGATATTTATGACTGCGTTCCAGATATTACGGATTAAATTCAATTGAAATGACGGTTGCATGTGGTTCGATTATCGATTCAGGCACAGTGATCACCAGGTCACCGACAGGGTCATTAAAGCCGCTAATTTCTTTGCGGACCTGGTCAAGCATAGTAACCCTCTTCGCAAATTGTAGTTCCGTACCCGAGCCCAGGACGCGCACTGATTTGACCTTGTTAACATGCACGGAGCGTACAGTAATAGACTCGTAAGGCTTGCTGAGCAGGTGCAGGTAAATGATGTTCCCTTTCTGCGTCGAAGGACCGTAGAACTGCCATGATTCCAAACCGGGTTTGGTACCGATTATACTGTCATGGTTGCGTGCCATCCAGGCAGCTAAGTCATTTAAACGCTGAATTTGTTCGGGCGGTAGCTGGCCGTCACCCATTGGGCTCACATTAAGCAGCAGGTGTCCGCCCTTGCCGGCAATTTCACAGAGCATCTGGATAATCTCGGTTGATGATTTGTAGGATGGGTCATCCTTGTTATATCCCCAGGAATCGTTCATGGTCATACAGGTTTCCCAAGGTTGCGTTGGAGGTACGGCGGGGAGAAACTTCTCGGGCGTATTAAAATCGCCCTGACCGGTTAACCG
>JAPLHL010000149.1 GCA_026389655.1 Chloroflexota bacterium | reverse complement strand
ATTGGGCACTGTCTTTCATCAATTCTAAATCAGGATTATCCCAACATTGAAGTTCTGGTCCTGGATGACAATTCAAAGGACGAAACAGCAGGAATAGTCCGTAAAATAGCTGAAGGGGATAGCCGGGTTCACTTGATAAGTGGAGAGCCGTTGCCTGAAGGTTGGGCAGGTAAGTGTTTCGCGTGTCATCAATTGTCGCAAAAGGCACGGGGCGAATGGCTATTATTCGTTGATGCAGATACTATAAGCAAACCACATTTGATACGGGGAACACTGGATATTGCGATTAATGACCGTATAGCGATGCTGTCAGGCTTTCCCCGGCAGGAGGTTTCAGGTCTGACCCAAAAAATCGTTATCCCTATCCTCTTCTATTTTGTCATTATGAGTTGGTTTCCTCTTTGGCTCTTCCATCGCTCGAAGAAACCTCTCCCTACTTTGGCAATCGGTCAATTCCTCCTGTTTAACCAGCATGCCTACCAGAGAATCGGAGGCCATCAAATAGTTAAATCGCGCATTATGGAAGATGTCTGGTTTGCCATCGAAATGGGCCGCAGGGGCGAGCGTACGCTATCAGTGGACCTTTCTAAGGCCATGACCACTATTATGTATAAAACTATTGGAACGATGACTGAAGGGTGTGTAAAATGGTTCTATTCTGTTGCGGCCTTATCGCCACTGGCTCTTGTAGGATTCTTCCTGGCAGCCTATATTTTCTATCTGGCGCCTTTCTACTGGGTTTTGACCGGTCCTATAAACATCATAGTATCGAGTGGGCAATGGATAGGCTGGACTGTGGTTATAGTATTACAGGTTGTGCTGCTGATGCTTATGCGGGTTATTACCGATTTGTATTTCAGAGGTTCTGCCATATCCTTCATATTTCATCCCCTGGGAACGGCATTTTTAATCTTGACAGTACTGTACGCTGTAGCACGCCGGGCGGTGGGAGCGGGAGTTGCCTGGAAGGATCGCGTATACCAGGGAATAACGCACGTCAAGTGAAGGTTCTTATTCGTAACTGAAAAGCGTCAACTGTGCTAGCGGTCAAGCTTTACTTGCCTTTGATTTCCTATTTGTAGCATTGCCCTCTTTCATTAAGGGGCAGACAAATTGCACAGTCCCTGCAGTATTGGCGCGTATTGCTCCATACATTGCATCGGCAAAGGGTTCGGAGAGGTCCGATAGCTGATATACATGACGCCTGTACAGCCAGTTAATAACCATGGCACGTAATGCGCCAAAGTAAATATGGTTAGCAACGCGCAGGTTGAGGTCGTCACGGATCTCCCCATTGCGCTGGCCTTCCCTGATGATCTTGGCTAAAGCGGAGCCCGATTCCTTAACTTTTTCATACGCTTTCTGATATTCATACCAGTAGCTTAAATTCGTGCTGGCAAAGACCAGGCGTGCGATGTGCAAATTGTCCTGGAAAAAATTCAAATGGAACCGGGCCATTTCCCCTATTTTACTTTTTGTGCTGCTGAGCCCGGTCAGGTGCATATTCAGTTCCTGGTTTGTCCTGTCAACAATTATGCTGACTAATGTCACATAGAGATCATCTTTGTTTGTAAAATATTTATAAATGCTTGAGGTGGGTACATTAGCTTTTTCCGCAATTGACCGCATGGTTGCCTGTTCAAAATCCCCACTGCTAAAAACATCCATGGCCGCATTCATGATAAGTGCCTCTATAGTTTTCCGCTTAGCTCTCATGATTGATTACTTCCCTATTATTACCCTATAAATGCTTTGTACGCGAAATCGCATATTTAAATGGTAGCTTGACAACTGATAATTCCCTGTGATAAATTGGAACAACGTTCCAGTAGATACAAATCTAACATAAATGGAATGCCTCTATATTGTAACAACGTTCACTCGTAAGTAATTTTATACCATTTTATTAGGTAATCAGTCAACGGCGCAGTAAGGTCATCTGAGGCAGAGACAATCCTTTGGGTGGTAATTATTAGCGGGTTTATGGATATGTTTGCTTCAAGCCAGACGGTTCTGCATAGTGCTATTCGGAAGCAGTAAGGAGTAGGAATGGATTTTAAATTTGGCGAAAAGGAAGACAGGCTGCGCGAAGAGATCAAGAAATTTGCCAAATCGGAATTGGTAGGAATGGTGGGCGTAAGTGGGCTGGAAGAGGAAAGTAGGGACGAAGACTGGGAGTTTTCGCTGCAAATTTCAAAAAAGCTGGCGCAAAGGGGATGGCTTAC
>JAPLHL010000511.1 GCA_026389655.1 Chloroflexota bacterium | reverse complement strand
AGGGTCTTTCTGTCCGCGGCGCTTGGTAGCTGGCATTAACCTCCCGGTGCCGTCGTCTGCTAAAGCAAAATAACCGGCATAAATCCAGTTGCCACATACGGTTGTCCCATCTGCCTGTAATACCCCGAAGGTTTTAAGCATATCCCCTTTATTGGCCAGTACCTTACCTTCAGGGTCCTTAATCTCAGCAAGAGCGTATCCATTTATTTCACGTGCTACTTTTTCCACATTAAGTTCTTTTCCATAATCCCAGTTGAGATGGAGAATCGGGTCTGCAAATGGGCCGGGTTCAGCGCCATACATCTCTTTCAGTTTGAGGGCAATCAGATTTATTATCTGATGATCGGGCAGAGCCTCGCCGGGTGCTTCAGCCACCTTGGGCCGCCACTGGATCAGGCGGCCGCTGGTGACAATGCTCCCCTCTTTCTCCATGGCATCTCCAGCCGGCAGGATAAAGACCTCGGTCTTAACATCAGCGGGGTTCACACCCGGCGCACGCCAGAAGGAGCAGGTCTCGGTGTCGAATAGTTCCTGGACGACCATCCATTTAAGTTTTTTCAGGGCTTCCCGCTCCAGGCGTGCATTGGGGCCGCTTACAGCCGGGTTCTGTCCCAAAATCCACAATCCCTGGATTTTGCCGGCATACAGATCCTCAAAGAGTTTTATCCAGTAGTGATTCCCAGGACTTTCCACTTTAGGCAGGTAGTCATAGGCAAAGTCATTTTCTGCAGTAGCATGGTCTCCCCACCAGGCCTTGAGGAGGCTTATCAGGAATTTAGGCTTGTTTGTCCAGTAGCTGGTTTTGGGAGTTTCTTTCTCTAGGTAGGCAGCGAGATTCGGGTGGTCTCCTGACTTGGGGATTCCTATATAGCCAGGGATAACGTGTGCCAGGAGCGCAAAGTCGGTTGAACCCTGTACGTTTGATTCCCCGCGCAGGGCATTCACCCCGCCGCCCGGCCTGCCGGTATTCCCCAGCAGCAGCTGGATCATGGCCATGCAGCGCACGTTCTGCGAGCCCACGGTGTGCTGGGTCTGCCCCATGGCGTAGAGGATGGTGCCGGTTTTTTCCGGCGCACCGCTTGAGGCATAGAGTTTATACACTGCCTCCAGCTTATCTTTAGGGCATCCGGTGATATCTGAGACCGCATCCAGCGTGTAGCGGGCATAGTGCCGCTTCATTATCTGAAACACGCAGTTGGAGTCCTGCAGCGTCTCATCCCGGAGCGGCTTGCTGTCCGTATCGGTCTGATACTTCCAGGTAGCCTGGTCATATTTGCCGAAGCCGTCACCGTCGTCATCCACAAAACCGGAGAACAGGCCGTCAAGTTCAGCAGGCCCTTTAAACTCAGGAACTATCAAGGTAGCTGCATTGGTATAGTAAAGCACATACTCTTTGTGACACAGCTCATTGTCCATGATGTATTTCATCATTCCGCCAAAGAATGGGATGTCGGTACCGCTGCGGATAGGGACATACAGGTCAGCCTGCGAGGCTGTGCGGGTGAAACGGGGGTCAACGACTATGAGTTTTGCCCCCCGCTCATCCATGGCTTTGTGAATCCAGGTCATGGATGCCGGGTGGTTCTCGGCAGCGTTGGAGCCGTCGATTAAAATAACATCAGCATTTTTGAGGTCAACCCAGTGATTGGTCATTGCACCGCGTCCGAAACTTGGGGCCAGACCGGCCACAGTTGCGGAGTGTCATATCCGTGCCTGATGCTCAAGGTAGACAATGCCGAGAGCGCGCGACAGTTTGGTTGCCAGATAGCACTCTTCATCGTTGTTGGCAGCGCCCCCCAGGAAAGCAATGCCCGGTGTGCGGTTGACCGTCACCCCTTTATCATTGGTTTGCTGAAAGGTAGTGTCGCGCGTAGCTTTGATACGCTTGGATACCTCTGCAATCGTCCACTCCCAGGTTTTTTCCTCAAACTTGTCGCTGCCGGGAGCCCGGTAGAGCGGCTTTTTCAGGCGCAGCTGACTCTGGGAAAGCTGCCGCACCGCAACTGACTTCGGGTCCAGCGCTCCCCGGTTCTGCGGGTTGTCAGGATCACCTTCACAGTTAATGATGTGGCCATCGGGCCCGGTAGCAATCAGCAGCCCGCAGCCGCACGAGCAGTACGGGCAGATGGTGGCCGCTTCCTTGACCGGTTTGTGCAGGGGGAAGGTTTGTATCTTCCCGGCTGCAACTGCAAACCCGGTAGGAAGAAGTACTGAGCCTGCTGTCGCACCGGAAAGCTTCAGGAAA
>JAPLHL010000324.1 GCA_026389655.1 Chloroflexota bacterium | reverse complement strand
GCAATTTTGTTGGCAAACCCATTTACATGAAAACAAATAAGGGCTTTGCAGTCATTGATAATAAGGACCAAACCAAATGGTACCAGGTCGAACACGGCAAGCCCTATGACTGGATGAGTGACGGGGGAAAATCCGCAAGGAGACTGCTCAGGGAAATGGCCACCTTAACATTTGAACAAATAGAGCAGTCCAAAGGCTCTCTCGGCGATTTTCTGAGAGAGAGGAATTGCAACGATGAGAACTGGTTGTTTATCAGGAACCTTGCCGGTTCTCAGACTGCAATGGCAAATCCCGATGATATGCACCTGCGTGATTTCTTAAAATACCAGGCAATAGCTAAAGATATTCAAATGGACCTGGTGACCGGTTCAGTAGGACAAATCGACGCTGGCATCGGCACGATCGACATCGCTGTACAACTGGCAAAGGTTATCACCGAAAACGGCGGCGACGTGCTGACCGAATCGGCTGTCGAAGAAGTCATTATCGAAAACAAGAAGGTTAAAGGAGCAAGAATCAAAACAGCGAAAGGAACCGAAATATTTGACGCTCCGATCGTCGTCTGTAATGTCCCGCCCAAGCATGCCTTCAAAGTAATCCCGGCCAGTAACTTTCCACAGGATTTCGTCCAGGAAGTTAACGAGAAATACTATATTCCAGGCTTGCTAACCGGATTCTTCTACTCTGAGAGGGATTTTGTGAGGGAAAAAGGCATTGATCCCAGGAGTTTTATTTTCCTTTCCGGCGTCACCAAGAAGAAGGGGCTGGAAGGACTTGATTTTGTTATGGCGTCCTTCTCATGGTGGGTAAATCACGCTCCCAACGGGCTCAACGCCTTGCTATTCTCTATCCCTCTCATGGAACACGAAATGCATGACAAGAACATGGTAAATGCCTGTATAGAGGAGGCGGAAAGGTTTATGGGCGACAACTGGCCTACCTGGCGAAAAGATGTAAAATTCCAGTTATGGACTGCAGGTTCGCAGGCTTATGGTCACTGGAGACCTCTAGGAAAAGACAGGCCTAATACCAGGTGCCCATGGATAGATGGGTTGTACTTTGTCGGAGACCAGTACGGCGAGAAAGAATGGGGAGGAGGCGTTGACGGGGCTGCCCTGTCGGCATCATTATGCGCCGACGCCATCAGTGGAAAGGATTATGAAAAACAGATCTTCCCGACTTATCACCGCTCGTCCTGGTAAGCGGCCTGTTTATAGCATGAAAAATACTAATTAACCGGGAGGGAGCTTATACACGACTTGAAGTGGGTTAGCTCCCAGCCGGTTAATATGGTAGATAGCTCAAATAATACAGGCTCGAATTGTTAGAAGGGAGACATTGATATGGCCAAACCTGTGAAATCATACGACACGATTCTGCTTGAATTCGAGGATGGTATTTACAGGGTCGTACTCAACAGGCCTGACAGGCTGAACGCACTCAATGAATCCATGTGTCACGATTTGCTGGATGCCTTTTCTACCATCCAAAAAGATGATTCAGCCCGCGTTCTGGTGATTTGCGGCAACGGCCGCGCTTTCTCAGCTGGCGGAGATATGGGCGGCTTGTTTCTGAAAATGATCGATGACCGTCATGCCGGCAAAAAGCCCTTTAATATTCCAACATGGCTTAATGACGCCAGCTTAATGTTGCACAATCTATCGATACCCACGATTGCCGCCATAAATGGGGCAGCAATCGGCTTCGGCATGACAATATGTTTGCAATGTGACATACGGATTGCCGCGGATAACGCTGTCCTGGGACTACCCTTCGTAAAACTTGGCCTTATCCCCGAATTCGGTTGTACCTATGCTTTGCCTCGAATTGTAGGGATTGCTAAAGCGTTTGAATTGGTGTACACAGGGAAGAACTTAAAAGCTCAAGAGGCCAAAGAGATAGGACTCGTGAATATGGTGGTCCCCATCGGGGAGCTTGCTTCAGCCGCACAGTCCCTGGCGGAAAACATCAAAGAAGGTGCACCTATAGCGGTCAAATATGCGAAAGAGGCGCTGTACGCTGGCTTAGACGTCAGCATGGAAAAGCAACTTAAGCTTGAAACAAAAGCAATGATTAAAACCCTCAGTACCGAAGACCATGAGGAAGCAGTCAGGGCGTTCCTGGTTAAAAGACGTCCGGTATTTAAAGGCAAGTAATCTGGAAAAGGCGAATTGCCTGACTCCGAATTTGATAATGTGTCACGAACAATAGGAGGATTTATCCATGGTAGACTCCGCTAAAAAGCAGCTCCCTATTAAAGAAGGAATGATGAAGCTTCCTCAATCACCATCAGACAAAGGCAGTCTAATCGGCTGCAAATGCCGAAAGTGCGGGCAGTTGTTCTTCGTAAAAAGAGAAATGTGTGAGAATTGCCAGAGTCAGGATCTTGAGGAAATAACTTTAAGCGGCACAGGCAAGTTGTACGCATTCTCTATTATGTATTATCCGGCCCCCCCTCCCTATAAACCCTCCAATCCCTTTGTCCCATTCGGTATAGGCTGGGTTGAATTGCCCGAAGGCCTTGTTGTTTATTCGCTTCTCACCGAAAATGATGCCAGCAAGCTAAAAGTAGGTATGAAACTGGAACTGATATTAAGCAAATTCACCGAGGATAAAGACGGCAACGATGTAATTGTGCCTATGTTCAAACCAGTGAAGTAGAGCTGCTATGTATTTGTCTTCACGAAGTAAAACAGTAGTCCGAAAGGAGGAAAAATGAGCGACGTAGTTATCGCCGGAGTCGGTATGCACCCATTTGGCAGGTATCCTGATAAGGACCCTGAGGATATCGCGATTGAGGCTATTTCAAAGGCATTAGCGGATGCCAACATGAGCTATAAAGATATGCAGTTTGCCCTTTGCGGTAAAGTCGCTTTTAAGAAAGCGGGAACCGGCATTGACCTGATGATGAAAATGGGTATGACCGGGATTCCGATCTACCAGATCAATGCAATGTGCGCAACCGGTGGCGCCATGCTGAAACTCGCCAAGGATGCCATTAATAGCGGATCCTGCGAGATCGTCCTTGTTTATGGATTCGATAAGCACAAAGGGATGTTCGATGAGCTGGGGGAACCATGGCAGAATATTTTAGGAATTAAAGCCAGTCCCATCGCATTTGCCACCGTAGCCCAAAAGTACATGAATGATTACGGCGCTACAGAAGAAGATTTCGCCAGAGTAGCAGTTAAGGCACATAAAAATGGCGCAAATAACCCCTATGCCTTATTCAGAAATATAATTACGATCGAAGATGTACTGAAATCCCCCATGGTAGCTTACCCCTTGCACCTGTACAATTTTTGTACGCCCGACGATGGGGCTGCAGCTGCCATAGTATGCAGTGAGAAGGCGGCCAGAAAGTTCAACATCAAGAAACCTATCAAGATCGCTGCTACTGTTATGCAAACCGCCCAATATCCTCCGTCAATTGTGGAACCATCCAATCAATACAGCGTGGATATTACAAAGGGCACAGGAACTCCAGTAACCGAGTTGGCCGGCAAGAAGGCATATGAAATGGCAGGTATAGGTCCTGAGGATATTGATGTATGCGAAGTCCAGGATACTGAGTCAGCCCACGAGCTGGTGCACATAGAACAACTGGGACTCTGCAAACGTGGAGAAGCTTATAAACTGCTGCGGGAGGGGGTATTTGATATTACCGGCAGACTTCCGGTCAATCCCAGCGGCGGGATACAGTGTAAAGGGGAACCACCCGGCGCATCCGGCCTGGGTCAAGTCTGCGAAATCGTCTGGCAACTGAGAAATCAGGCTGAGAAAAGACAAATATCTAAGGATCCTAAAACAGGGTTATGCCAGGTATTCGGCTGGAATCACGTTGCAGCTGTGACCATTTTGAAAAAATAGAATATAAGAAACCAAATGAATAATTGCTTCAGCACCACAGAGTTATTGCTTGAACTTCCCGGAGGCTGCAACAATATTTAAGCCCAATCCGAACAGGTTAATGACTATAGCCTGCAGCAGTGTGATTAGCTTCATATATTCAACATCATCCTGCTGAATCCATGTATTGATAGGACTGGATTGCTTTTGAACTGGTAATTACTTATCGGGTGTTACATACCAGGTTGATTCCGATACCAGGTTAGGGTCGAAGAGCTTTTTAACCTTCTTTTCATAGCCCATAAAGTCCAGGCAATAAGGAGCCGCCTTCTTTTGTGCGATCTCACCGGGGCTGAGGCAACCTTCAAATGAACCCATGCCAAGACTCCACTTGGGTAGCCTATCATCTACTTCTGCGATAATATCGCGTGCGGCTTGTACAGATTCCGGATCAAGCTGGTCATATACTACAATCGACTCCACGTGGCCACTCCAGTCTCCCAGAGCTGCACCCCACGGAGCTTCACCGGCTACGGCAATTTTGCCTTCCGCCTCATATTTTGCCCATATTTCCTCTGCGCAAAGTCTGGACGTATTTCCCATTGCATCCCAGGACTCCTGGGCTGATGAGGCGGACAGGAATGAACCGGATAAACGGAAAGCCCTCTGAGTGCCCTGTCCCGTCACCAGGTTATAAAACAGTGCTCCCCTCATTTTATCGTCCATTGGAAAGGACATCACCTCGTACTTATCTAATAATGTATCGATTAGTTTCTCTCTGTATCTAAGTTCACCCGGGGACGCTGCATCCACCAGGATACTGGCAGCAAATTTGTACAGCTCAGCCATATCCGGGGGAGAGTCTTTTATCATACCGAAGAACTCGTCATTTGATTCTGTTACCAGCATGAGGGCAACAGCCACTCCGCTCCGCTGAAAGCCATGGGCCACTCCTTCTTCCACCAACGAGATAAAAAAGTTATTCATATGTTCGCGGCTTTGGAATATCAATTGATGAACGATAAAATTATCAGGGACGTCACAATCATAGGCATTTGGCTTGCCCCTCGCCTTGATCGAAGCCGGCCCGTACCATGGGGTCAGCTTAACTGCCGTCCGTGTTATTACGCCCAATCCCCCATTAGTGCCGGCGAGTCCGCGCATGATGCCGCGTAACCCTGGGCCCGGTCCGTCGCCGCTAAACCAACCGGAACCCGTACCCAGCGAGCCAACGCGCAGGATTTCCCCATCCGGCAATACCCACTCAAGTCCCAGCGGAGTGCGGCCGGCATAGTCTGTAGAAATGCTGCTCGTGCCACAGCCGAAATGTGATGTAGAACTGGCGATAATTGAAGCGCTGGGTCCACAGCCTACAGAAGCAGGCCGTAGCCCTTGCTTAATCGTCTCGGTAAACAAGAACTGAACTGAAACATAGGGTTCAACTACTGCAAATTTATTGTTCTTATCTATTTCCAGTATCCGGTTCATGCGTCGCAGGTCAATCGGAATGAAAGGCTCTTTAGCCGATATCGCGGGTACTTCCCATCCGGAAGCATGAGCTCGATACTTTATATTAAAGCGGTTGCAAACTTTTACGATGCCTTGCACCTCTGCGGTGCTGCCGGGCATAACCACGGCAGGCGGCCTGGCTGAAAACTTATCACCGAAGTGTACTTCGTTTGCCCAAATAAAGCAGTATCCATCCAGGGTAGCAGGTTCCTCTGAAATATTTTCGGGCCCTACGATACTTTCCAGCGCATGGTAAGCCTCTCTTGATAAACTCATTTTTTTAACCTCTTCCCCAAAATGCCTTTATATAAGATCGGAACTTGACCTTTCTGAATGTCAGGACTTCATGTAGATGGTCGGGGTGAGTGGATTCGAACCACCGACTTCATGGTCCCAAACCATGCGCGCTAGCCGCTGCGCTACACCCCGCAAGGAAAAAGTATAGATTACACGTGAAGTGGCGTCAAGATGCCAAAGGTGGCCAGAAAGGACTTATTAACCCCGGCAGTTCGGACAAATGTCGAAGAACTCTTTGGGTAATTTCCACTTTTTCTGGATATATTCTAATTGTTTTACGGGAGCCCACTCGATCCCACACTTCCCACATTTCTGCAGCTTATATTTAATATTCCAGTTATGAATATACAGGTAACCATTTTTATCTTCCATCTTGATGGCATTAGTCGGGCAGGCATAGAAACATGAGCCGCAACCAATACAATTACTGGCAACTCCCAGGAAAGGTGCAGCCGGTTCCCTGGTAATTCCACGGTTGACCAGACTGATCGCACTTACACCCACAACCTGCTCGCAAACCCTGCAGCACAGGCCGCAAACGATGCAATCTTCCTTGGTCCAATACTGTTCCGGATAGGAGGGTTTTTCAAGGCCATATTCCGCCGCCAGTTCCTTAATAACGCTGTTTTCAGAACATCTGGCATATAGCAAATCAAGCAATATTTTACGGTTTTGGCGCACCCTTGGAGAATCAGTCTGAACTACCAGGCCTTCTTCCACCGGGTAAAGGCATGAAGTTACAATGCGAGTCCGTGTACCTTTTGTTACCTCAACAATACAAAGCCTGCAAGCACCATAAGGTTCAACTGCATCAAGATGGCATAGAGTTGGAATTTTAATACCATGATCCCTGGCTACCTGCAAAATAAACTGACCTTTTTCAGCAGTGTATTTATTCCCGTTTATAGTGAGAGTAACTAGTTCACTCAATCTTAATAGCTCCCATCTTGCATACATCGTAACATGTACGGCATTTGATGCATTTGGATTGATCCAAAGTGGCCGGTTTCTTCTTACCCATATCTGTAATCGCCTGGACCGGGCAAGCTTTTGCGCACAAACCGCAACCCGGGCATTTCTCTTCGATAATAGAAAACGTTATTAAGTCTTTGCAGATACCTGCACGGCATTTTTTCTGCTTAATATGCTCTTCGTATTCCTCACGGAAATATTTC
>JAPLHL010000469.1 GCA_026389655.1 Chloroflexota bacterium | reverse complement strand
GTGATGGAAAATGGACGTGTGGTGCTTGATGGCTCCGCAGAGTACTTAAAAGGCAGGGAAGATGTCAAGGAGTTTTACATCGGTATTTCTGCATCAGGAGCCAAGAAGAGCTACAAGGAGATCAAGCACTATAAACGCCGTAAAAGATGGCTTTGATTATGCCTTACCTGCCCGAGATTATTGCTTGATTACTTTTCACCCAGGTATGCGGCAATTACCTCGGAATTAGTGGCAATTTCAGCCGGAGTCCCATCCGCTATCTTACGCCCGAAATCGAGCACCACAATTCTGTCCGCAATATCCATTACCACGCCCATGTCATGTTCAATGAGTACTATTGCATCTACTCCATCACGTAAAACGGGAGTGTCCGGGTAGGATTCCCCCTGCCCCTCAAAGATATCATAGATAAATCTCGCTATATCCTCTTTCTCTTCAAGGTTCATCCCGGCCATCGGTTCATCCAACAAAAGCATTTTGGGTTCCAGCGCCAGTGCCCTGCCAAGTTCAACTCTCTTCCTTAAACCGTACGGCAATGAACCCACAACCTGCTTGCGGATTTGCTCAATCTCCAGGAAATCTATGATATCTTCCACCGTTTTCCTATGCAGAACCTCTTCCTTATGCGCGGGTCCAAAATACAGGAATGTGCTGAATATGCTCTGCTTCATAAGTACATGCCGCGCGGCCATGATGTTATCCAGGGTGCTCAAGCCGGAATACAGCTCAATATTCTGAAATGTCCGGGCAATGCCCAGCCGCGCTACCTTATCGGAAGGTATGCCGTTTATCTTAATGCCGTTAAACCTTATTTCGCCTTTCTGAGGCTTATAAAAACCGTTGATACAATTCAGTAAACAGGTTTTACCGGCGCCATTGGGCCCGATAATTGCCAGGATTTCATTCTTATAGATATCAAGGCTGATATCCGTTAGCGCCCGGACGCCACCGAACCAGAGCGACAGGTCTTTAATGCTAAGAATAACTCTTTTATTGCTCATTGTTTCAATTTAAAGTTTTATGTTACCACTAACACTGTAGCTTTAAAAGTCAGGGGATGCCGTTTCCCTTTTACCCTGCTTGCTTCTCAACTTCTGTTCGAGCCTTTTATCTTCGTCCGTTGTCTGATATTTGTTTATGAAATTATTCTTTAATTCCAAGAACCTGTTCTCCCTTAAAGATGCGCGTATCTCATCCAACAGGTTATTCATGAAGAACAGGTTGTGAACCGTGGCCAGCCGGTAGGCCAGGAGCTCTTCACACTTAAACAGGTGATGCAGGTAAGCCGCGCTGAAATTGCGGCAGGTATAGCAGCCGCAGGTCACCTCCACCGGCTCCATAACATCCTTGTAGGTAGCACGTTTGATATTCTTTCTGCCGCCGTACGTAAATAGTGCCCCATTCCGGGCCACCCGGGTAGGTAGAGCACAATCAAAAATGTCTATTCCGCGCGCAATGCCTTCAAAAATATCCTCAGGCGACCCGACGCCCATCAAGTATCTCGGCTTATTTACGGGTAGAAACTGGATGGTGTGCTCAACCATATTCCACATCACGGGTTTTGCCTCACCCAGGCTGAGTCCGCCAATCGCATAACCTGGGAAATCAATATCAGTAATCTGCTGCGCAGATAATTTGCGTAACTCAGGGTAAACCCCACCCTGTATTATGCCGAAAAGATGTTGCCCCGTATCATTGTGAGACCGCTGACACCGTTCTGCCCATTGTGTTGTAATCGAAATCGCCTTTTCCAGGTGCTCTTTCCTGGTAGTGCTTTCGGGACATACATC
>JAPLHL010000373.1 GCA_026389655.1 Chloroflexota bacterium | reverse complement strand
GCGGAGACCGAGGACCGCTGGATCATCTCGAGATTGAACCGGCTGGTTAAAGAGGTTGATGTCCTGATGAAGGACTTCCAGTTCGGCGAGGCCGAGCGCGAGATGCACGATTTTATCTGTGGTGAGTTCTGCGACTGGTACATCGAGATCTGCAAGCAAAGGCTGGGAAAAGCCAATTCGCCCATGCCGGTGCTGGCCAGTGTATAGGAGACTTCGTTGAGACTGCTCCATCCCTTTAAGCCCTTTATCACCGAGGAACTGTGGCAGAACCTCAAAGAGCGCCTGCCGGAAGGAACATTGACCTCTCCTGCGCTGATCATCGCACCTTATCCTGAGTCCAATAAGAAGCTGCTCGACCCCGGGGCGGAACAGGTGATGGAAGCCGTGATGGATATCGTGCGCACCATCCGCAACGCACGCGCTGAATATAAAGTGGATATCGGCAAATGGGTGGAATCGTTCGTTTATACCGACAGCCTGCTTTCAGACATCAAAGCCAGGTCTGCCACTATCGAGACGCTGGCTAAAACCAGGCCGCTCACCGTGCTCCCGAGGGACAAACGTCCGTCGAAAGCCGACAAGGCAATGGTGTCGGTTTTGAAGGACGCCGACGTGGTGATACCGCTGGCGGGCATGGTTGATATCGAAGCTGAAAAAGCGAGGCTTTCCAAAGAAATCGATATCCTGCAACGCGAGATATCCAAGCTGACACAGCGGCTGGGGGATGAGCAGTTTACATCCAAAGCGCCGGCTGCCGTGATAGAAAAGGAAAAAAGCAGGCTCCAGGAATACGAAAATAAGTCTGCCCGTATGAAGACTGAGCTGGAACAACTCGGCTAGGGATTCCTGGGCGACATCTTGCGGTACAGCAGGGCGAGCGCCTTTTTAGTATCGCTGGCGACTTTGGGCTTTTCACTTTTCTTGACACGGTACTTAAACAGCCAGTAAGTGAATTCCTTCATTTCAGTCAGGGTCAGGGATACCCGCCGAGGGTATTTCATCTCTTTCTCAAATGTATCCAGCAGTTCCGCCTGGCCTGCGCGGTATATTTTCCGGTATGCCCGGTCAACCTCTTCCTCCGGGTCCAGGGGAGATATCCTGCCCTTCCTGAGCTCGTATACAGTTGCCAGCAGCAGCGCCTGCTCGATCAGGATACCATACAGGTAGTTCAAGTATGCACGATACTTGGCAGGGCCCAGCGCCTGCTTGAATTCCGATTCGGATATCTTCACGGGAGGCCTGTCGAAAAATAGAAGGTTGACCAGCTCATCATCCGGCACCAGGTCCTTGATTTCATCGCACAGGCGCTCGGCAAGCCGCAGCCAGTCGAACGCTTCGCTTGCGATCAGGTATTTATACGGCTCCCCCTTATAACATTCTTCAGGGCTTTTCCACATATTAATAGTCTCGAGTAAGGCCAGGTACCAGTTACGCCCGCTCCTCACCTCGTTTTTCAGGTGCCGTATGGCCAGCGCATCGCCCGCCAGGGCAGCCGCCTTTTCATCGCCTTCGTTAAAAGATATTGTTTCGTCTGTCATATTTCCTCAGTCGGGATAGTGCTCCATCCTGATTTGGACCGCTTCTCTATATATTGTAGTTCCGATCATGCAACCTTGTCCTTCTTTAAGAAATGCAGGACGTCTTTAAGCGACCTGGTATTGAGAATATCCCCCGGCTGGCACCAGGCACGCCGGGCCACTCCGATACCGAATTTCATGAGCGCAAGATGATTTGTCGCATGTGAATCAGTGCCTATGGACAGCATGGCCCCGAGCTCACGGGCCCGGTAAGCATGCAGGTCCTTAAGGTCCAGCCTCTCCGGCATGGCGTTTATCTCCAGCGCTTTGCCATGTTCAGCCGCAGCGCGGAAGAGCGCTTCCAGGTCAACATCAACCGGTTCCCTTTCACCGATTTTACGGCAAGTGGGATGAGCGATGATATCGATGTTCGGGTCCTCGATAGCGCCGATAATGCGCCGGGTCATCTGTGCCCTGTCCTGCAGAAAAGATGAGTGTACGGAGCCAATTACAATGTCCAGCCCGGCCAGCACTTCGTCCGGCAGATCGAGGCTGCCGTCCGCCTTTATATCAACCTCGACGCCATCCAGCAAATATATCCCCAGCGATGAACTGTTTATCCGCTTTATCTCAGCCGTCTG
The DNA here is from genome assembly GCA_026389655.1 of Chloroflexota bacterium. Lineage (GTDB taxonomy): Bacteria > Chloroflexota > Dehalococcoidia > GIF9 > UBA5629 > JAFGLP01. The sequence goes on along the minus strand of JAPLHL010000373.1, from coordinate 1,610 downwards.
GCGCTTCACACGGTCCAGCTTTTTATCGGCGGGTATCATGCGGCCGCTGGAATGGTCGGTTATCGCCAGGTATTCATAGCCAAGGGCCTTTGCGGCCTTCGCCATATCTTCAATCGAATCCATACCATCGCTGGCAGTGGTATGCGCATGCAAATCCCCCCGGATATTCTGGATTTCCACCAGGGCCGGAATGGCATTTTTTGCGGCCAGACCGATCTCGCCCATATCTTCCCTGATCTCAGGCGGAATATACTGGAGCCCAAGGTACCGGTAGAAGGAATGCTCATCAGCGAATTTCTTGATCTCGCCTGTCTTTACATCGGTTATGCCGTACTCACTCAGGCTTAAACCCTGCGCCTGCGTCCTGGTGCGCAGCGCCACGTTGTGCTCCTTGCTTCCTGTGAAATGCTGCAGCAGCGATCCAAACTCAGCATGTTCAACCATCCTGAGATCGGCTTGCAGTCCCTTTGGTAGTATGACGCTGGCCTTGGTCGGCCCCTGCGAAAGCACCTGCCTGACCTGTGGCAGCTTCACAAATACCTGGATTACCGTTTCCGGGTCATCAGCCGTGCCCATCAGGTCAATGTCACCAACCGTTTCCTTAAAGCGCCGCAAGCTTCCGGCTGCTGTCAGGTTTCGTACGCCGGGGACCTTAGCCAGTTCGGCGATCACTTCCTCGACCGCCGGAAGGGCCTCGCCCAGAGGGATACGCCGGTCTTTACGCCGAAAAGCTCCAATGGCATGCAGAATGTTGGCCGCCGTCTTCTCGCCCATGCGCTCCAGTGTAGCCACCCTGCCGTCTTTAATGGCCTGTTCGAGCTGCTCGATTGAACCCACCCCCAGCTCGGTCGAAAGCCGGTAGGCGGTCTTGGGCCCTATGCCCGGAACATCCAGCAAATTTATAATGCCCTCCGGGAACTCTGCCTTCAAGTCCTCGTAGAACTTAAGTTTGCCCGTGGTTATCAACTCTACGGATTTCTTAGCGATAGCGTCCCCGATTCCCTCTATATCGCGGAAGTCAGTACCTTCCTCATGCATCAGCTCCATCTCCTGGCGCAAATGCGATATGACCTGGGCGGCGCGTGAATAGGCGCGGATCTTGAACTTATTTTCACCCTTGAGTTCCAGAAGGTCAGCGATATTCTCGAAGACTTCCGCGATATCCGAGTTTTTCATCAGCCTATATTATATATAAAATTCCAGGCGCTAAACTCTAAGCTCTAAACAATTTCAAAACCCAAAACACTGAAGACAACGAATATGTCTTCATGTTCTGTCTTTGCCATGATGCGGGCGGGTTTGAAAACCCGCCCCTACGACGAATTATTGCAAGAGTCCATCAAAGAGAACATCGTCAAATAGATGTCATCACGAGGAGCCGAAGGCGACGTGGTGATCTCCTGGTTAATTTTCGGACCGCGCAGTAGATTGCCACGTCCCGATTGCGATCGGGACTCGCAATGACATGCTTACAGATTTTATGATTAGTATTTAGCTATTGGGATATGGAATTGATTATTTCCCGTGACAATGCTTGTACTTCTTGCCCGAACCGCATGGGCAGGGGTCGTTGCGGCCGACCTTTTGTCCTACGGGCGCCGAGACCGGAG
>JAPLHL010000180.1 GCA_026389655.1 Chloroflexota bacterium | reverse complement strand
TTTGCCACAACACGCATGGGTGGAAACCTTGGAGTTCTAACCACAGCGATAACACTCGCCACCCTGGTGGGATCAATCATCAGCGGCGCAGTACCTGGATATGTCACCGGTTTCGTAATAGCCGGCATACTCGCAGTGTTGTCCATTCCCATCGTGATGGCAACCAAGCCTAAATTTTAACCGGGCTTTGGGTTAAAATAGGGTATAATTCCTTCAAATGATTGCTGCCCTCAGAAGCCGTATAAACGGCCTCAAGAAAGACAGGGACCACGGCGCCGGTTGGCTTACAACACAGGCCGTAAGTATCCTTGAAGAAGCAAGCTCAAGCAGTCTTGCCCGCACCACTGAAGATTTCATGGCTGAAATTAGCCAGGTAGCCGTAGCGTTGTCGGAGGCCCGGCCCATCATGGTTTCCATCCCGAATTATGTTGCTGAATTTAAGGATGAGCTTGATGGGGCCGTAACTACCAGCAAGTCGGCGGACAATTTGAAGAAAAGAGCCGCTGCTATCGCCAGAAAACTCAAAGCATACAATGAAGATACGTCGATAAAAACTGCCCGTAACGCCGCCAAATTAATCGGACAGCGAAGCATCATCATAACCTGCAGCTACAGCTCCGATGTCTGCTCTACCCTGGAGCTAGCCCGGCAAAAGGGCATTGATTTCAAAGTGCTGGCAGTCGAATCCCGATACGGGAAGATATCCTACGGAGATATGACATTAGAGCGCCTGAAAAAAGCAGGGATTATTGGCCGCATAATACCGGATAATTTCGTAGCCTGGTATGCAGCCAGGGCAAATACGATTCTTATCGGGGCTGACGCCGTATCTCTGCACGGCTGGATGATCAACGGTATCCCCTCTTATGCTCTGGCGCTAATCGCGTCACGCAAAAACGTCCCGGTTTACTCGGTCTGTGCAACTACCAAAATAGATGTACGCGGGTTCCTTGCCAGCCTTCGTACACCCGAGCCGGGCTTCGACATGGTGCCGCTTGAACTGATCAAGGGTATTGTAACTGAGACCAGCACACTTCAGCCGGATAATATCTATAAAATGACTATCGAGGACATCTTCAGGAGCCCGCGTGCACGGTCTCATTGACACTCACGCTCACCTCGACGAAATTGAGCAAATCGACACGGTCCTGAAAAATGCCAGGCAGTCGGGTCTTGAAGCAATAATCGCCGTAGGACAGGATTTAGATTCCAACCTGAAAATCACTGAAATGGCCTCTCATTACCCCGGGTTTGTATATCCCGCAATCGGCCTGCATCCATGGGCCATCGGCAACATGGACCCTTACGACCTCGCCGCGAATATCAGTTATATCCGCCAGAACCTTCCTGTTGCCCAGGCGTTAGGAGAAGTTGGGCTTGACTATGATAAAAGGGTATTGAAAACAGCGGGCAAGGACGTCCAGAAAGACGTGCTCAGGCAATTGCTGGAAATATCCGTGGAATTCGATAAGCCAGTCTCGTTCCACAGTCGTTACGCCTGGAAAGACAGCCTGGCTCTTATAAAAGAAGTTGGCGTTCAGCGGCTCGTTTTCCATTGGTACACCGGGTTCAGCAGTACTCTTAGGGAATTGGTGGAAGCGGGGTACTATATTTCAGCTACACCGGCGGCAGAATATCACGATGAGCACCGCCGGGCG